>JAIULY010000056.1 GCA_022565875.1 Schleiferiaceae bacterium
ATTTTCATTCGAGATATATTCCGCTTTACTTTTGATTTGGATGGCAGGTCTTGTGAAGTGGTATATTTTTTTTCAAGTTTCAAAAAGCATTCAAGCTTTTTTAAAAGGCGTTGTAAAGACATTGTCGAATAAGCATTAAGTTTGTGGCAAATGAGAATACATTGAAAAAGATCAGCCAAACTACTTTATGGATTTTCTTGCTGTTTGGCGTAGTGTTCACGACACTGCAGGCCCAAGTTCCTTTTAGTAGAACCTTTTCTTTTTTAGATGGTCTGCCTTCACAAACGATTTATCATTTGCATACCGAGCCCAACGGGTTGTTGTATTTAGGAACAGAATCAGGACTGTTTACCTTTGATGGGGTACGCTTTACACCCATTGCAAATCCTTCAGGTGTAACGCGTCCGATTACCGATTTGAAGAAAGATAAGCTTGGTCGTATTTGGGCAAGGAATTTTTCCGGACAGCTGTTTTGCTTGATAGATGATACCTTGCAAACTTTCCCAATGATTCAAAACAACATCGGGAAGGGGAGAGGGAGTTTCGAGTTTTATGTACATCCCAACGGAGTCTACATAGGTACACCAAGTGGTCTGTTTCGCTATGATTTTGAAACGGATACGTTATTTCATCTGTTTGAGTTAACCACAGAACGGGAGACGCCCACCCATACAGAAGGATTAATTTTCGATCCCGATAAAAAGGTGTTTCATCTAATCAATGGTTTGGATGCTTATATATTGGATGAAAGCGGAAACTTACTGAAGGAGTATACGTGGGAGGGATTGAATAAGCGTCATTTTTTCTTTGAGGGGAAAGTGCTAAGTCTTTCAAAAACTAAACAACCCTTGTTTGAAACCTATCCAAAGACAAATTGTGATTTTGGGAAAATTGAAAGCAAACTCAAGCGCTCGATTATTAGTTATTGGATGGAATTGGATGGGGAACTTTGGATTAGTACTTCAACAGGTTTGCATCAACTGTCACTGTCCTCGTGCGATATTGTACAGCGCTATTTTTCGAATTACCGGATTTCGCATGCCGTGCGCGACAACAAGGGAAATATTTGGATCGCCTCTTTGGATAACGGTTTATTTGTGGTACCTCATTTGGAAATGTTGTACCATAATTTTTCTGGTTATTCCGACAAGGAGAATATTGTATTTACAGCTATTTTGGTGGCGCCCAACAAAGATATCGTAGCAGGGACAACAGATGGTGATATTTTCATTTTAAACCCCGACGGCAGCTACAAATCACATTTTGCCTCCGGGACTCGCCTGCCCATTGAGTTTTTAAAATACGATGACAGAAACAATAAAGTTATTTTTAATTACGGCACCTTCTCGTATGATAGAGATGAGATAGCCATCGAGTTGTCTTATATTGGAAAGCATTTGTCTTGGGATGAGTATGACAACAATCTGATTTCCACTTCTGCTTTTTCGTTGTTTACGTCCAATACACTAAGTACAATTCCAGATTTCATAAAAGAATATCCCAAAATTACATATGAGCATTTTGAGCACACATATGTTTTAGCGGAGGGACGCAGTCGTGTTAATTTTTATGATGCAGCAACGAAAACCTATTACTTGAGCACTGATGGAGGCTTTTACTTCTTTAATTCATCGAAAAAAGGAGAAATCCGCCTCACTGACAAGCCCATTGTGGTAACTACCATTGTAAAGAATACAGATGGTTTGTTGTGGGTGGGTACCGCTAATCATGGCGTCATGGTTATAAAAGGAGATTCATTAGTTGAGGTGTTTCATCAAAATGGTGGTTTGTCAGGTAATTTAATTAAGGGCCTTCAACATGATGCAGAGGGTAACTTTTATGTATTAACCGACAAGGGGCTAGATTTTATCACTAAAAAAACGGGTAGTATTTGGAATATCACGCAAAACCTTGGGCTGCGGGGTGTCGAGATTAATAATTTTGTTGTGAGCGGCGATGACATTCTATTGGGCGTGCAATCAGGTATTATATCGTTGCCAACACATATTGGTTTTGAGACGATTATACCAACGTTGGAGATTGTTGAAATGGAAAGCAAAGGAAAGCGATTGGATTGGCGAAATGCAGTCAGGATTCCTTATAAACAAAGTGAATTGACTTTTCGGTTGCGGAGTGTCAATCACAAAAGCTTGGGAGAATACACGTATGAATACCGCTTGCTAGGTTTTCAAGATGAATGGCAAACGCAAAAAGCTCAGAATGATTTGTTGAAGTTCATCTCTTTGCCCTCTGGAGATTATATTCTAGAAGTGAAAAGCTGTGTCAATGGCATTTATTCGCCCACACGGCAAGTGCGCTTCACAATTATTCCTCCGTTTTGGCAAACCACACTTTTTGTGATTTTTGTAGCGATTACATTTTTGTTGGTAGTTTATTTATCAGCAAAGTTTATTATTCAAAAACTGCGGCAGCGCGAAGATTTACGGGTGAAGTTAGCGCTGTCACAAATCACTGCCTTGCGTGCCCAAATGAGTCCACATTTTATTTTTAACGTGTTAAACACCATTCAAGGGATGATTTACGGTGGGCAAAAAAGCGAGGCCAGTGATTTATTGGGTAAGTTCTCCGAATTGATGCGCAATACGTTAGACTTTTCAGGAAAAAAAACAACAATTTTGTCCCGAGAAATTGAGCATCTTCAAAATTACATAGAGCTAGAAAAACAGCGATTTGAGGAAGATGAGTTTACGTTTAAGATTCAGATTGATAAAATATTGGAGACGGAACGCATCGAAGTACCCTCCATGATTTTGCAGCCCTTTATTGAAAATGCCATCAAACACGGGTTATTGCACAAGTCAGGATTAAAGAGTTTGAGTATTTCTTTTCAACATTTTGAGAAAAACACCTTGATGGTTGAAATTGATGATAACGGCGTGGGAAGGGAGGCGGCCACTTTGATTCGTCAAAAAAGGCAGGGCAAACACAAGTCTTTTGCTACGTCATCCATTCAACAGCGCATTGAGTTGATGAATCAGTTGATGGAGAAGCCCATACGATTGCAAGTGATTGATAAAAAGGATAACGCAGGGAATCCTGCGGGTACCAAAATCTTAATAGTGATACCTTATGAAAGCGATTATAGTTGATGATGAACGCCATGCAAGAATGGCATTGCGTGGAATTTTGGAAGATAAGTTCCCCCATGTTCAAATTTTAGATGAAGCATCTAACCTGCCAGATGCCGTAAAACTAATCAAAGGATTGTCTCCTGATGTAGTGTTTTTAGATATCTCCATGCCGGGTCATTCCGGACTGGAAATCATGCAATTTTTTGAGGACGCCCCTATGAACTTTTCGCTCATTTTTGTCACGGCTCACGACGATTATGCGTTGCAAGCATTTGATTTGTCTGCGGTGGATTACCTTCTCAAACCCGTTCGAGTGGATGGATTGACTCGGGCGTTGGAAAAAATTCAGGTGCAAGAAAAAGCTAAGTTTGAGATCTTGAAGCACAACCTCGAAAACCCTTCGCATCGAAAAATTGCACTACAAACTGGCGAGGGCACTTTGTTTTTGTTGCTCGATGATATTATTTATCTAAAAGCTGATGGTTCCTACACACATTTTCATCTTGCCGATGGTAGAAAACTCATCTTGAGTAGAGGACTGAGTGATTTTACCAAACTAGAAACGATGGGTAACTTTTTCCGAATTCACCGCAGTCATTTAATCAACGCCAATCGAATAGATCGGATTTTGAAGCATGACGGGGGCTCAGTAATTATGTCTAACGGCGATGAGTTGTCTATAGCCCCTAATCGGAAAAAAGAATTGATGGAGTTTTTGGAGTCTGATTTACTGTAGATAAAGCTGTCCTTCATTCGCGATTCTGTCTTTAAAAAGATTGTTAGGCCATTCAGGGGATAAAAACAGGTTTTAGCAAAGTTAAACTAGTTTAAGCGGATGTTTTCTCTACTTTCGCCGCAGTACTGAGAGAAACTGTTTTCCGCTCGATTCATCTGGCGGCCATCAACCAGAAGAGTTGTGCAATGCACAACTTTTTTTCTATAAAAAAAGCCATCAATTTGATGGCTTTTTTTGTTTTTTTAAACTGATGTTAATTTAAACTTACAATAATTTTCTCAGGTGCTACAGTCAAATCAACTACCTCGATAGATTTGCTGTAGTTCAATAAAAAGTCTACCGAACGCTGAGGTGGTGAAAACTCAATTTTAGATTCCTCGGAATTGGATGGAGTAATAATGGGCATAGGCTCAAATTTTTTATTATGTAATTTTAACGGCTTTTGAAAGCCATTTATTTTACAAGAATAAAAAATTATTGCTAATTTTCATATCATTTTAATCTTGAAGCTTAATTTGATGTTTTTCAATCAATCGCCTCAGGTTAATCAGGGCATACCGCATACGCCCTAGCGCTGTGTTAATGCTAACGCCTGTCTGTTCTGCAATTTCTTTGAATGACATTTCCGAGTAATGACGCAACTTCAATACTTCCTTTTGCTCCTCTGGAAGATATTCAATCAACTTGTGCAAATCGTTCTCGATTTGTTCGTGAATGATTTGATTTTCCACATTGCGTTCGGCTCCTCTGATGTTGTCGAATAATTCGTAATCATTTTGCGTACTCGATACGGTAGGCATGCGCTTCTCTCTGCGGAAATGATCAATGACCAAGTTGTGCGCAATTCGCATAACCCAAGGTAAAAATTTGCCTTCTTCGTTGTAGCGCTTTGTTTTAATGGTATTGATTACCTTAACAAAAGTGTCTTGAAAAACATCGTTGGCGAGTTCTTCATCTTTTAACTTACTAAAGATGTAAGTGTAGACGCGGTTTTTGTGACGATCGATTAGCTGAGCCAATCCACTTTCATCACCCGTTTTGTACAATGCAATAAGTTCTGCATCGGTTGGCGTAATTCCATCCATAGTATACTTCTTAAATTAAACTTAAAAAAACAAAAAGTAACTATGTGTCGATACGCGTATAAATTTAAATGAAACTTAAAATGAGTTGATGCGTTTTTTAGTTAGTCAAATTAAGAACAAATATTTCAATAATGCAACACCCATTTGGTATTTTTGCATCATTCTATAAAAAAAATTCATGACCCTACTATCTGTACTTGAGGCAAGTCCCAAGGAAAACATCATTATAAAAGGAGCTAAGTTACACAACCTCAAAAATATAGATGTTGTAATCCCGAGAAATAAACTCGTTGTTGTGACGGGTTTAAGCGGTTCAGGAAAGTCCTCTTTGGCATTCGATACGCTCTATGCAGAGGGTCAAAGGCGTTATGTTGAGAGCCTTTCGTCTTATGCAAGACAGTTTTTAGGCAAACTTGATAAGCCAGAAGTGGAATATATTAAAGGAATAGCACCTGCAATCGCCATCGAACAAAAGGTAATCTCTCGAAATCCGCGGTCTACTGTGGGTACTTCCACAGAGATTTATGACTACATGAAGGTGTTGTATGCACGTATCGGGAAGACCTATTCCCCAGTCAGTGGCATTGAGGTGAAAAAACATCAGTCGAAAGATGTGTTGGACTATATAAAAAATCTTCCCGTTGGCACACGTTTTTACATAAATGCGCCGATTCATGCAAAAGACCGTACCCTCGGCGAGCATTTCAAGATTTTACAACAACAGGGTTTTGCTCGCTTGGATGTCAATGGTGAAATCTTGCGTATTGAAGACATTTTAGACGGTTACGAGGGCATTTCCTCCGCTGAGATTAAGGTGGTTATCGATAGGGCTGTGGCTGATTTTGATGAAGAAAATTTAAATCGCTTGTCAGATTCCATCGAAACAGCTTTTTATGAAGGTCATGGTGAGTTGGAAATCAAACACGCTGAGGATAGCCATGTTGAGGTGTTCAACAACAAGTTTGAGGCTGATGGGATACTCTTTGAAGAGCCCTCTATTCACTTGTTTAGCTTTAATAATCCATATGGTGCTTGTCCAAAGTGTGAGGGTTTTGGCAGTGTCATTGGCGTAGACGAAGACCTTGTTGTACCCAATCAGAACCTGAGCATCTATGAAGATGCTGTTGTGGCATGGCGCGGTGAAAGTATGTCGGAGTGGAAAGCGAAGTTTATCAAAGCGGCACACAAAGTGGACTTTCCCATTCACCGTCCCTATTTTCAATTGACGGACGAAGAGCGCGAATTCCTTTGGCAAGGCGACAACAAGAGCTGGAAGGGTTTGGATAGCTTTTTTAGACATCTCGAAGCGAAAACCTATAAGATTCAGTTCCGCGTGATGTTGGCCCGATACCGCGGAAAAACCAAATGTCCAGATTGCAAAGGTACCCGCCTTAGAAAAGAGGCCGGCTATGTGAAAATTGGTGGAAAAGCCATCCAAGAACTCGTGAACTTACCGATTGACGAGCTCCAAGTATTCTTCTCGAATTTACAGCTCAATGCATTTGATGCACAGGTTTCCAAACGTCTTCTTACAGAAATTAACAACCGCATTTTCTATCTCACACAAGTGGGATTGAGTTATCTTACACTAAACCGAATTTCAAACACGCTCTCCGGAGGCGAAAGTCAACGCATTAACTTGGCCACCTCGTTGGGGAGTAGTTTGGTTGGTTCCATGTATATATTAGACGAGCCTTCCATCGGGTTACACCCCAAAGACACAGAAAAATTAATTCAAGTCATTAAGCGCTTACGTGACCTTGGGAACACAGTGATTGTGGTAGAGCACGATGAAGAAATCATGAAAGCAGCTGATCAGATTATCGATATTGGGCCTGGAGCAGGTTCTGAGGGTGGATCGTTATTATATAATGGTTCTTTCGAAGGCATGAAAACACTAAATAATTCACTTACTGCGGATTATTTGTTTGGTAATCGTAAGATTGCCATTCCTGAAAAACGCCGCGACGCGAAATATTTCATAGAAGTGGTGGGTGCCCGCGAGCAAAATCTCAAGAATATTACCGTTAAATTTCCAACAGCATGCTTGTCCGTTGTAACGGGTGTTAGTGGATCAGGAAAAAGCACATTGGTGCACAAAATTTTGTATGCCGCAATCAACGAAAAGTTTTTGGGTTACAACGAACGCCCTGGGAAATTCACTGAAATTGCAGGCGAGGGCCTGACACGCATTAGTGGAGTGGAGTTTGTCGATCAAAATCCCATTGGGAAATCTTCGCGTTCCAATCCGGTTACATATTTAAAGATTTACGATGAAATCCGAAACCTATACGCCAGTCAAAAACTAGCCAAACACCGCAATTACAAAAGTGGCCATTTCAGTTTTAATACAGATGGAGGCCGATGTGATACCTGCCAAGGCGAAGGAACCGTTACGATTGAAATGCAATTTATGGCAGATGTGCACCTGAAGTGCGAAGATTGCGACGGACAACGCTTCAAAAAGGAAATATTGGAGGTGAAATTCGAAGACAAAAATATCTTTGAAATATTGGAACTAACGGTCGACGATGCGATTGCCTTTTTCCAGAAACACAACAAAACCAAAATAGCTGAAAAATTGCAACCCTTACAAGATACTGGTTTGGGCTACATCAAATTGGGGCAAAGTAGTAGCACGCTATCTGGCGGAGAGGCACAGCGCATCAAATTGGCTACTTTTTTGGCCAAAGGAGCTAACACAGGTCGTAAATTATTTATTTTTGACGAACCCACAACGGGATTACACTTTCACGATATTCAAAAGTTGTTGAAGTCTTTCAATGCACTGATAGAAAATGGTCATACAATTGTCGTCATCGAACACAATCCTGAGGTAATTAAAAGTGCAGATTGGGTAATCGACCTTGGACCGGAAGGGGGTAAAAATGGTGGGCACTTGCTTTTTCAAGGCACACCAGAGGACTTGGTACAATGTGCCGAATCGGTAACGGCTCCTTTTATTGCAGACAAGTTAAAGTTGTAACTCTTCATTTAAGCCCGACGCGGAATGCTACCCTGACCTCCTTCTGGAGGTTTTTCTGAAGGCGTTCCGCGCCAGGTTTTCGCTTTAATAGTTGTCGTAGAATGCGCGCACATCTTTGGTAAATTGCTCTAATTCAGTTTTAACTGAGTACATCATGTGACCAGCTTTGTAATAGGTCATTGTGATATTGTCGCGGTACTCGGGATGTAAGAACATGTGATTTACGGTGTATTCTGTTGCAAAATAAGGTGTGGCCATGTCATAATACCCATTAGCGATAAGCACTTTCAAAAAAGGATTTTTGTGAATAGCTTGACGCAGCGTTTGTGAATTATCTAGAAACTGATTTTGAGCATTACCATAGTTCCACGGCCATACATTTCCGGTGAGAATTTCGTAAACATGGGTTCGGTGTTTGTAATTGAGGTTTTTGTGCAAATGCTCATTGATAGCCATGGTGTATGCACCGTAAATGCTCTTGTTGTAACTGGGGTCAAACTCGTAACGTTCCCCTGCGTCGTTTTTGTCGCGCCCTGTTACGGCGCCGTCAAAGCGACCTATGGTTAGACTTTCATCGCGGAGTAACTCCTTGGTGAATGCAGGTACACTCACGCGCAATTGGCGTTGTTTAATGTAATTTTTCGAAAGTCCTGTAAAATCTGAGAGTTGCTGCGCTATGGTTTCTACCTCTTGTTCGGACAATTGATCTCCCTGCATCAATGCGTTATTGTAATCTTTTAAAGAAAAACCTTCGACCGCTTTTAATAAGTCGTCCAAAGTTGGAAAGCGTTGTTTGTTAATCTTATCGTGATGATACGCCACGGCTGCATAGGAGGGCAGAAATAAAGCATAGGGCAAATCATTGCCTTCTGAAAAATAAGCTGTTTGAAAGTTTAAAATGGCTGAAATCAGTACAATGCCATTCAAAAACATACCGTGTCTGTCTTGTAAGTACCCCGACAAGCCTGAAGCTCTCGTGGTGCCATAACTTTCGCCAGCCAAAAACTTGGGAGATGACCAACGGCCATTTTCCGTGACATAGGCATGGATAAAGTCGCCAACACTTTTGAGATCTTCTTGATATCCCGTAAATTTTGATTTGGAAACATCTTCTGCGGGCCTACTAAACCCTGTTTCTACCGGATCGATAAACACCAAATCGGTGTGCGAAAGCCACGTATAGTCATTGTCCACAATTTGATAAGGCGGCGCTGTTGAAAGTCCATCGTCTGTCATTACCACGCGTTTGGGGCCGAGCGCACCCATGTGCAACCACACTGAGCTACTGCCTGGACCTCCATTAAAGACAAATGTAACCGGACGATTTGTTGTGCTTTTGGCTGTGTAGGCGACATAGAAAATTTTAGATAAGGGCTTTCCATCAGCGTCAAACATGTCCATGTGGCCTGCTTTTGCTGTGTAATTGATGCGCTTGCCTTGCACTGTCATCTGATGTTCGGTGACTTGCGGTTCAGGGAATACCGCAGTTTTGGATTCATTTTGACCTATTGCCGTATCTAGAAATAGGAAGGTAAAACTCAGGAAAGCGATGTGTAATATTTTCATAAATAGTAATTTAAAGAATCAACTTTTTAGTTATCGTGGTTCGTGTTAGGGATCTTTTTATGGCTTTCTATATTTAGCTCAAAACAAAGACATTTTCATCAGCTTCGCAAGGTTGGTTTAGAAAGTTTTTGGGGACAGGTATCAGCTCTTGTACAGTCGGCAAAAAAAAGTACATTTGGATTTCCAAAACCCTTAAAACAAATTGTATGGCTGTAGAATGGATAATTGGCTTTGTGTTGTTGACACTTCCATTGGTATTTGCAGGCGCGCTTGTGTATTTTATGGCCGCTGGGAAAGGCAAGCCGGCCGCCACACAAGACCGGATAGAAGAGGCTAAGGCGACAAAAGCAACTAATGCTGTTGATCAATAACACCCATTTTTTCCATTAAATAGGTGGCATTGCGGTTGCGCGCCACAGCATAGCGCAGTTTATAATCGAAACGCAACGCATTGTTGGTAATGTCACTTTCAAAAGCCAAATTCTGAATGCTATTGGGATATTGCTGTTCGAGTTCGCTCAATTTCAAATCGTGAGTTGCCATAACAGCGATGCAGCAGTACTGTAACAAAGCTTCTGCAAAACGTTTGCTGCCGAGGTACTTGTCTTCGCTGTTGGTGCCGCGCAAGATTTCATCTAGAAGTATTACAGTGGGTTGTTGGTCGCTAAGTGTTTCACGGATGTCTTTCAGTCGTTGCAACTCTGCATAAAAAAATGAAGCACCTTCCGTTACAGAATCGGTAACACGAATACAAGTAAGCAGCCGCATAGGAGCAAGTTTAACTTGTGAGCCGCAAACTACAGCTCCCATCCGCGCCAGAATGATATTGATGCCAATGCTTCGCAAATACGTGCTTTTGCCGCTCATGTTGCTTCCTGTCACGAGGTTTACCCGGTTTTTCGCTGTAGAAAAATGGGCAGGATTGCTTACACGAGTCTTTTCTGGGAGTAGTGGATGTCCCAACGTTGCAGCTGTGATTCCATCAAAACTTTCTGATACCTCTGGATGCGAAAAACTTGGGTGATTGAGAGCCCAAATCGCTAGACTGTTCCAATAATCGAGGTGTTTGATTGCCGCAATCCAATTGACAAGGGATGTTGCGTACTCCTTGTGCCATTTTTTATATCGCGATAAAACATGTAGTTCATAGCCCAGTAAGCCATTGAGTATTGCTTGCACAAAGAGATTGAATAATTGCTCAAAACTATTGGTGATTTTAGCCAATTGTCGCAACCCTACACCGGCGTGTTGAGCCAAAGCCTCTAAATCGCGTAACTTTTTGTGTTGAAATGAAGTGTTGTTGATATGTTTAAACACCTTGCTATAAGCCGAAAAAAGAGCTTCTTGCCCAGCTAGTTGTTTTCCGATTTGAAGGGTTTCTTTTTTGAATCGACTGATGACGATTAGATTACCAAAAAAAACACCCACGAGCCAATAGTAGTGCCATCCAAAAAACTGCCCAATAAGGGCACCAAGGCCGAGTGTGGTGAGTGCCCATGGTAGCCAAGCAGCGGGTTTAAATTTAGGATTGTGTAACTCTGGCGATTGTCCGTATTGGTTCACCGCAGCTAATCCCTCAGCCATGATGTCGTGGATGAGGGGCATGTGTTGTTGCCATTCTCGGGTGACTTCTTGTTCAGAGCTAATGATTTCGACATCATAAAAGGGCTCTTGCATGGTTTGCGCCAAAAAGTCAGCACCTTGGGGAGATACACTGCGATTGAGACGTTCAAAAACACCTGTTTCTACAAACAAATCTAAGTCGAGTGCCACATGGGAGTAGCGGGTATCTTTTTTTGCTTGTGCAAATGGCGAAGGTGCTTCACCAAGTTCAAAGCGCACTATATCTAAGCGGTGTTGAAGGAAAACAGCATGGTCACGTTTTTTTTGATGTAGCACTACCACGCGTAAAAAGGCGGCTAAAAGTCCAATAAACAACCACCAAAAATGCGGAGCTATTCCTGTTGCCAGTACAACTGCTCCTATCATGCCCAGAAACAGCAACGCACGAATCCATGAGAGAAATCGTTGTCTTTTTTTATTTTCAGCAATGCGTTGTTCAACCAGGGTTTTGGTTTGTTGGTAATTCATTTTGAAGTTGTTGGTTTATGTAAGCTTTTTTAAGATTATTAAATTGGGCAAAAGAGAAGAGACGTTGCGCAGAACGTCTCTAAGATTTTAGGAAATTGTGTAGATTGTGTAGAAAATCACCAGCGAATCAATGCCGATGCCCAAGTAAAACCGCTGCCAAATGCTGCAAGGCAGACTAAGTCACCAGGTTTTATTCTACCAGTTTCCCACGCCTCGTTAAGTGCGATGGGAACACTTGCAGCCGTGGTATTGCCGTACTTCATGATATTATTGATGACTTGCTCGTCGCGCAATCTCATTTTCTTTTGGATGTATTGGCTGATGCGCAAATTGGCTTGATGGGGTACCAACAAGTCGATATCAGAAGCTTGATAGCCATTTTTATCTAGCGCTTCGCGGATGACTTCTTCAAAGCGAACTACAGCATGCTTAAACACAAAATTACCATTCATGTACGGGTAGTAACTGATGTCTTCTGGATCGTTAGCCTCAAGAATTTCAGGCACCCAACGCAAGGTGCTTGGGCCGATGAGCGCCAATTCTTTGGCATATTTCCCTTCGCTGTGTAAATGTGTAGAGAGAACGCCTTTGCCTTCTTCGGTAGTGGGCTGCATCAACACTGCGCCGGCACCATCACCAAATATGACACTCACGCCGCGACCTCTCGTGGTGAAATCCAATCCACCGCTGTGATTTTCTGAGCCGATCACAAGTACATTTTTGTACATACCTGATTTGATATAGACATCGGCTACACTTAAACCATAGATAAAGCCAGAACATTGATTACGGACATCCAAAGCACCCACTTCGGCAATTCCCAATAAGTCTTGAACTTGTACGCCACCACCGGGGAAATAGTAGTCGGGACTCAGGGTGGCAAAAATGATAAAATCGACCTCAGATTTGTCGATACCAGCCCTAGAAATGGCCATTTCCGCAGCTTTAGCACCCATTGTTGCAGGGGTGTCGCCGCTGTCTTTTACAATGTGTCGTCGCTCTTGTATGCCCGTTCGTTCCTGAATCCAAGCGTCGTTGGTGTCCATTAATTTGGATAGCTCATCATTCGTAACCACATTATCTGGAACGTAAAAACCGGTGCCTGCTATTTTGGATTGTATCATGTGTTTTATCTTTTAATTGTTCAGTGGGTATTGAATTTGTAAAAATGCAAAAAATATCTTTTACCGTTGTGATTCAAGAAAAGATTGTAGAATAATGGCAGCGCTGACTTTGTCAATATTGCCTTTTACGCGACGATTTTTCTTTGACATACCGCCGGCCACCATGCTTTGTACGGCCATTTTACTGGTGAAACGTTCATCAATACGGAACAGTGGAATGTTTGGAAATGTTTCTTTTAGCTGGTTTACAACGGCCTCAATAATGGGTGCACTTTCTGCGGCTTCTCCTTGTAAATTCAGTGGTAACCCTACCACAATGCTCTCGTAGTCCTCATTGGCAAACAGCTTCTGTAATTCCTTTACAATTTCTTCTGTAGGAATAGCGTACAAGGGTGACGCAATAATTTGGTAAGGATCAGTTTCAGCGAGTCCAGTTCGCTTGCCACCTATGTCTAATGCTATAATTTTGGCCATGCTGCAAATATCAAAAGTAATTTTGACTTTTTGTGTGACTTTTTTCTAACGGTTTGCATGCCGCTTTTTTCGGGTAGTTTTTCTTTATGGTGCAGAACTTTTTAATGCAGATAAAGAATCTTTCTACCATTCAAAACACCATTCGCCCATGAAGCGTTATATTTTTGCAAAAATTTTTCACTTGAGGTATTTTATTCAACTGTCATACAACGGCAGCGCTTTCCATGGTTGGCAAATTCAAAACAATGCCCCATCAGTTCAAGAAACGATAGAGCAGGCACTTTGCACGGCACTTCGTTTGGATACGGTTGCCGTTACAGGCGCTGGGCGGACAGATACAGGGGTACATGCCAGTGATTACTATGCCCACTTTGAGGTAAAAGCAGAGCTCCCAATGGTGCCAACCGCTCTTACAAAGTCGCTCAATGGCATTTTGCCAGACGAGATTGCGATTGCGCGTATTTTTCCGGTGGCACCAGACATGCATGCGCGCTTTTCAGCGATTACGCGCAGTTACGCCTACCGGTTGTACCGTGAGAAAAATCCATTTTTAAGAGGGCGCGCCTTTCATTTTCACAAGGTATTGAACCTTCAAAAAATGCAGGCAGCTTGCCAAATACTTTTTGAATATGAGGACTTTGCCTGTTTTGCGAAAAGCAACCATGGCGCTTCAACCACCTTGTGTACGATTTACCAAGCTCATTGGGAGCAGCAGGGCAATGAACTTATTTTTCGCATTACAGCCAATCGCTTTTTGCGCAATATGGTACGTGCTATAGTGGGAACCCTGCTTGAAGTAGGGTTAGAAAAAATTACGCTATCCGATTTTCGAAACATTATCGAAACCAAAGATCGGCGCAAAGCTGGTTTTTCCGTACCGCCCGAGGGTTTATACCTCACACAAATTACCTATCCCAAAAACTTTGACCAACACGCTAATACATTCAATACATCCGCATGAGCGAGCCACAGAAAACCAAAGCCCTAGACATTAAAGCTTTGGCCAAAATATTTGACTATGTCCGACCTTATAAATGGGTCTTTATTGGCGCCTTCTTACTTACATTAGTTTTGGCCGGACTCACTAGTTTGCGTCCCATATTGATAAAGTACGGTATCGACACCTATATTGCAGAGCAAAACAGTGTTGGTTTACGCAACCTGATTATTCTGCTTTTTGGTCTTTTGGTGATTGAGAGTGTTTTACAATTTGTGTTTTTGTTTTCTGCCAATTACCTGGGGCAGAACATCATCAAAGATGTACGCGTTCGCTTGTATCGCCATTTGATTCGATTCAAGTTACGTTTTTATGACAGTACGCCCATTGGAACTTTAGTGACCCGAGCTGTTTCAGATATAGAAACTATTGCTGATATTTTCTCATCAGGCATTTTAGTAATCATGGGGGACTTGTTGAAAATCATTGTGATGATTGTAGCCATGTATGTCATTTTTGATTGGAAACTCGTGACGCTAGTACTTACCGTGGTTCCCTTGATGTTTTATGTTACCCGTTGGTTCCAAATAGCCATTAAAAAGACGTTTCAGGAAGTTCGTAACCAAGTAGCGAATCTCAATGCCTTTGTACAAGAGCATTTGTCAGGAATGAACATTGTGCAGGTTTTTGCCAAAGAGGAAGAAGAGTATGGCAAGTTTGTGGAAGTGAATGAGAAACACCGAAAGTCACACATCAAATCCATATGGTATTTTTCTTTGTTTTTGCCGTTTATTGAAATTTTATCGGCAATAGCTGTAGGTTTAGGCGTTTGGTACGGCGGTATGCAGGCTGCTGTAGGCGGGGACGTGACATTGGGAGATTTGACCGCAATTATCATATTTATCAACATGTTGTTTCGCCCTTTACGCCAGCTAGCAGATCGGTTTAATACGTTACAAATGGGGATTGTAGCGAGCGATCGCGTCTTCAAATTATTAGAAGATCAGGACAACGTGGAAGCCGAGGGCACGGCTACTTTAGGAACGGTTTCAGGGACAATTACGTTCAAAGACGTACACTTTGCTTATATCCAAGACGAGCCCGTATTGCGAGGCGTAGATTTCACCATCACACCTGGGCAGACATTTGCTATAGTAGGGGCTACAGGAGCTGGTAAAAGTACGATTATCAGTTTATTAATGCGTTTTTACGACATTCAAAAAGGTCAAATATTACTGGAAGGAAAGGATATTTCCACGTTGTCTTTAAATTCATTGCGAAAGCATTTTGCGTTAGTGTTGCAAGATGTTTTTTTGTTTTCCGATTCCATATATAACAATATCACTTTGGGAGAAGCGATATCAGAAGCCACCGTTTGGGAGGCAGCAGAAGCGATAGGAGCGGACGAGTTTATCAAAGAGTTGTCGGGTGGGTTGAGTTACAATGTGAAAGAGCGCGGCGGGATGTTGTCAGCGGGACAGCGGCAATTATTGGCATTTTTACGTGCTTATGTCACCAATCCTTCCATTTTAATATTAGACGAGGCGACATCGAGCATAGATTCGCACACCGAGACGATGATACAGCGAGCTATAGATGTAGTGACCAAAGACCGCACTTCCGTCATAATAGCGCACCGGCTAGCCACAATAAAAAAAGCTGATGTGATTTTGGTTATGGATAGAGGACGAGTGGTGGAGCAGGGCAATCATACCGACTTGTTGCAGCGCGGTGGGTATTATGCCAACCTGTACGAGCAGCAGTTCAAGGAGCAAGAAGGGGTAGTTTGATTTTGTTGTTGTGGATTTTACGGTTTAGTTTATTGATAGGTGGGGTTTTATGAGCGCATGGGTTGTTTATTTGTTTTGGCTATGTTCTAATAAGCGCATGATATACCTCTTGTTTATATTCAAACCACGTCGTGTTTGATGTGAACATGATTCCTGATACAACTGCAAGCTTACGTGTATTGTGTTTAATCTTTTCTAAAA
>JAIULY010000057.1 GCA_022565875.1 Schleiferiaceae bacterium
ATTTAGTTGTTAAAGGTGGATGAGGCGTACTAGGATTGCCAGTTTTTATTATACGCTTACTTCCAAAATGTAAGAAATTTGGAGATAAGCGTATAAAAATAAATCCCTAGTTATTGCCAAAACCCGTTGGCAAGACCTACTTAAATAACCGCACTTTATTACTCGGACATCTCCAAAATGTAAGAAATTTGGAGATAAGCGTATAAAATAAACCCCTAGTTATTGCCAAAACCCGTTGGCAAGACCTACTTAAATTACCGCACTTTATTACCCGTCCACCTCCAAAATATAAGAAATTTGGAGATAAGCGTATATTAATTTATCCCAAAAGAAACTCACAAGCAAAACACATCTCCCGCCCCCCCCAAAATTCATCACAAAAAAAACGGCTGCCTTTTCAGGCAGCCGTCTACTAAGTAATTCAAAATTGAAAAAATGACTATCTACGAATAATCAACGGTTTGTGAGTTACACCGAAGTCATTTGCGATACGAACTTGATAAGCACCGCTTGCCAATTGACTAAAGTCCATTGTGAAACGTTGTTCATTGCCGTTTGCAGTGGTTTGGTAAATGATTTTACCAGCACCATCCACAACAGAGATATAATGCTTCCCTGCTTGTTGCAAAATACCAGACAAGGTTACCTCACCAACAGTTGGGTTGGGGTACAGTTGTAGCGCATGTAAGCTCAAATTCTCCACAGAAATACCCTGTACTACGATTTGAGCTGTTGCAGTATCCGACCCACAGTTGTTGGTCACAATTAAGGTTACCGTATAAGTACCATTATTGGCGTATATGTGGGATGGAGAAACTCCAGTACCAACACCACCATCTCCAAACAACCAGGCATACGTGGTTGCACCAGTGCTTGCAGATGCATCAAAGTCATACGATGCGCCTGTGAGCGTAGTAGATACCAATGTTTGCGTAAACGCAGCTGTTGGCAAGTCATCTGTTGTGAAGGTTACAGGTCCAACCCAGTTACTTGTGCCTGAGTTGGCGCAAGTGTCTTGAATGTAGATATCATACGCCGTACCTGGTGTTAATCCAATAATGGTGTACGGACTTGTTTGACTACCAACAAATGTACCAGCACCTTGGGTAAAGCCTTGGGTACCGAACTCAATATTTGTGCCTACAACGCCTGAACTACTAGTCCAAGTTACCACAGCTTCGTCGCAATCAGGGGCTACAGCCAAGGCAGTAGGATCATCACAAGTAAACACTGGGTTACCAAGAACAGCCTCAATCATCAAACGGAACCCAGGGACGGTTGCCGGTAATGTACCACCCGCAAGTGGTGCAGTAAAGTAAGCACTATCGCGTGTTGGATTTTCAGCTTGGAAAGCCATTGGGAAATATCCCGTTGTGGCATTTGGCGTTTGGGCCAAACCAACATAGAACACTTCATTCGCGCCAACATTATACGGAGTAGCAAACACAAAGGACTTAAACGTTTGCAAATCAGCAGTAGTAAGAGTTGCCGGAGGCGTTTGTGCCACAATAGCTCCTGTAGAGTCCACAACCACGGCATAGATATCGTTACCAGCAGAGGCAGCATTATCACTGATTCTGAAGATGACCTCTTCTATAGCGCGTTGGCTGTTCACTTGATGACGCGTCAACAACAAACCTGAACCGGTATTATAGCCCACACCTCCTAAACCTGTAATAACAGTATCAGCATAGCTTAAGCGATCTGCTGTTGTCTGCTGATGCCACGTTTTACTATCGTTTACTGTGACATCATCTGCAGGAACGGAGGCCGTAATGGCGTTAAAACCAATATTTGCCCCTGAAAAACCTGTGAACGTGTACGTTGCAGTGGCAGCAGAAGCCAATTGAACGGGCTGTGTGGCCGTAAAGGTATTCGCTCCAGCAATAGAAAGCGTCAACGTTTTATCTGCTGGCAAGTAACCATTATTAGTTACAACCACTTGAATATCCTCAGGATAGCCAAAACCGCTCGCATTTTTACCTTTTGCAAAAATGGTTACCACATCCAAATCATCCGCTTTACGATCTACACCCCAAAGTACTTCAGGACGGAAAGCAGACGACTGATTTAGCGTTGCTGGTGGTGCTGTTGGACTATTTGCATTTACCAAGTTACCCGGAATAGTGGCCTCACAGAAGTACACCATACTTGTTGTAAGAGGTGTGCCAATTAATTCCCAGTCGGTAGCCAAATACATATTGTTACCGCCATAAGTGATGCTTGTGCTTAAAGGCACAGTGTAGCTTGTTACACCCATAGGAATAGTAACTGTATCGTCATAAACTAAGGTCATGCCTGGCTCAATACCTGTCCAAACATTTCCTTTTAAATAACTAGCGTCCGTAGTGTTTTGTAAATACAACTTGAGGTGAGCCGTAACAGTTCCTGATGTAGGAGCGGATAAGGTAAACCCTACAGCAGAGAAGTTATCTCCCGAGTTGATGTTCGCATTCGTATATTCATTAGCAAAAATCATGTACGCATTTCTAAAGAACGAATGCGTAGCTGTACCGTTAAAGTTACGGATACCCGAAGTGCTATTCGAATTCTGTGGAGCAGCTACAAAAAGTGGAGCAGCCACACCTAAACGCACTAACGAGAGTGTGAAGGGTTGCGTTGCCATTACGGTATCCGCACCAGAAGTTGCTCTTACAGTCCAAGAAATCGTAGCCGTATCACCTATATTGACCCCTAATGAAGCCAACAAGGCATCGACAGCACCTACAGTAAGCGTAAGGGTAGTATCCGCCCCATTGTTATCTGAAGGCAAGGTTACCAATGGTGTAGTAAAGTTCCCTGTTGGTAAATCTGCTAACCAATCATAATTTGCTCCTGCTCCAGCAGATTCCCACTCCACAACAATGGGGTTGTTTGCTGGGCCTGCAACCAATAGCAAGGCGTTATCTGGTGGTGATAGCAATGCGAATGGATTAAGTGCCGCAGGTGGTGGCCCAATATACACGTCATCCAATACTACAGCACGTCCCCAATTATCTACACCTTCAAAACCAATTTGCGCTGTAGCAGAGTTGTTGGGAAGCATGGCTGATGCCAAAGTCCAAACTGTTTTCTCGGTGCTATCGGAGAATACCAATTGCCAGGGCGCGGATGCGCTATCGCGATAGTAAACATTCAAGAAGTTTTGGTCACTGAACCATTCTTCTTGTGCATAGGCAAAGGATACCTCGTTCATTGGGCTACCACTCAAATCGATAACAGGTGTAATCAAGTGTGTGACATGTGGCCCTGAACCTGTAGAAGTGTGTCTAGCATTCAATGCTCCAGAGAAAGCTGCTGTAATAAGCCCCCCCGAAGATCCCGCCGCGAAAGTCCAAGGACGTGGCAATGCTGAAATCTGATCTTGTGTCCAACACGCAGTAGTTGGAGAATTCGCTTCGAAGTCTTCTACGAATGGTGCCGTAAATACCCCACAAGCAGTTGCTGCAGTTACTGGTCCAACAAACGCACTGGTATCTGTACCACAAATAGCACGCAAGTAGAAATCGTACGATGTATTGGCTGTCAAACCGGATACCGTAGCAGGACTTCCTGTAGCTGTAGCGATGGTACCATTACCTGGCGTAAAGCCTACAGGACCATATTCAATTTCGAATGCTGCTGCACTGCTATTGAACGTAAAAGAAGCTGTTGTTTCTGTAACGCCGTCTAAAGCAAAGGCCAACGGAGCTGGACATGCAGGCAACAAGTCGTAATAGACAATGAACTTGATAGCACTATCTGGAATAAATTGATAGATGGTATTACATCCAGCTGGTGTACTAGCAGGCCATGTTCTTCCTAAATGCAGTTCAAAATTCACTGTGTCTGTCAATCCATTGGCCAGCGTCAAACCTTGACGATTGTAGCTAAACGCACCGGCTGAATTGCCCACACCGTTTGCAGTTGCTGCTTCACGGGCGTTGATGGCGGGTACCCGAACAAATGACCGTTGTTCCGATATCCAAGCACCTCCGCGTGCTATAGCTGTGTATTCTACATCAACTCCAATAATCTCATTACCAGGAGGAACAACTACTTCGATATTTGCAGGACAACCTGATAACCAATTTGCAGCCGTTGCAAATAAATCAGAAGAAATAGTATCTGTATTAGAACCACAAACTGCGTTGGGCGGACAGAAAGGCAAATCAACAGTGATATAAGCTGTATCAGTAGCCAAACCACAAATACTCGGGTATGAAGCTGTTACCTGGTAGATACCGTTGCTGGAGAAGGGGCCTACTTCAACTAACGCAGTAGAATCAATCAAGACCCCATCCAAACGCCACTCTAAACCAGGCACAACAGTGCTCGTCAAGGAATAGTTGATTTTGCCAGTAAAGTTCCTCACGGTAAACAATGATGCAGGGAAAGGATCGTTTGCTGTTCCTTGCCCTTCAAAAATAGTGAGGTCTGCGTTACTTTGTAAAGGTGCACCTAGCGTATTGCCGTTTACGTAGCGGTGTCCTCCATTTGTCGATACAACACGGATACCATAAATACCTTGTGGTAACAACACAGAAGAATTGAGCTCTATGGGGGTGTATGCATCATTGCCTTGACCTACCACTGTGTATTGCCCAAGGGAAATCCAACCTGTAGAAGCCCCGGTAAATCCGACATAAGTACCTGGTCTGTAGTACACCTCGTAGTTCGCTGAACTTAGTGTATTCACCACATCAAAACCGTCTAAAAGGATACCATCTGTATTGGTTACTTCAATGTCGAAGAAGTTACCTCCAGAGCCATTATTGGAGAAGTTACCCAAGTCTAATGACCCACCAGCGCTGAAGTAAGGCGTATTAATGGTAAAGCTCGCTACATCTGAATAAGAAGTTATCAAAACAGAATCTGGCTGAATATCAAACGCTGGAGCAAAAGCAAATAGACTGAAAGCTAGAGCTGTATCGTTGCCCGCAAAAGCATTATGGGTGCTTGACCCAATAAAAGCATTCAACTCATAAGTACCTTCCACACTCATGTCTATCGTAGGCAGATCAAGGATTAGAGTATCTAAAGCCGCTAAGGTTCCTGCATTAATAGTTACCGTTCCGTTTGAGTTTACGGGACCTGTAACATTCCAAGTCAGCGTTACAGGGTCTGTTGAAAAGTCAACCGTACCACCCAACACATTTTCAATTTGGAAACGTGCAGTATCAGTATTACTCAGGCATATACCTCTGTGCAAGGAAGCTGACAAGAAATTCAAGTCAGACGTAACCGGCGTAAACTCATAGGCTCCTGGATCTGGGGTTGTTGTAGAACGAGGATTACCAAGAATATCTTCCAACACACCAATTGGTGCTCCGATATTATTTACGGTAGCTGACAATGGCGTTAGGTTGCCATTTAAAGCATCTGCGAAGACTGGGTTACCCACAACACTATTGAGGTCTGGCGTTGAAGCAAGACCTTGCCAGTCAGTTAATGTAGCATAATCCGTAGTTCCATAACGACCAACAACAGAGTTGCCAGAAGGCAAGTGGAAAGCATTATTGTTGGAGGTAAACGCAGCGGCAGCATTGCTAAACCAAATGGCACGTTTGGCGCCTGTAGAGCCATTATCCATGGAAATGATATTGTTTTTGATGTCAATATCTGTTGCGGCTCCTGTGTGATAAAAACCAGCAATAACTCCCGCTCCAGTTTGTGTTGGGTTATCTAAATTAATGGTATTATGATAAATCTCAACAAAATTGGTGCTCCCTAGGAAGTAGAACCCATAATGTGTTCCATTGCTATTGATGTTGTAAATCACATTATTCTCAAAACGAATAGGAGCTGATGCCGTTCCTGATGCGCCAGTGGCATAAAACGGATAGGCTGCACTTGTAGAAGTTCCCGATGTAGCATTGTCATGAACGAAGTTTCTTGCGATGTACGTTCCTGGACAATCGTTGATGAAGTAAACACCATAGAAAGTTGTCAGTGCTGTGCGATTGATTCGCGACAAGTCGTTGTCAACAATTTCGGCGTTTTCTTGGGCACGATTGTAGACACCGTAGAAATGATAATCTATCAGCACGTTGTTTGCGATTTTGTTGCCAACCGCTCTATCCGTACTTGAGTTACCGTTCATGGCAATGGCATAGTAACCCCCTTCGATATAGTTGTTTTCGAAGGTATTAAAGTTACCCGAATTTCCGGCCACTGTCGCACTTGTTGGCGAACCACTCATTATAATACCCCCAAAGACTGTAGAGGTAGAAGAGGTTGAGGTGATGATTTCACAATTCGAAATGGTATTGTGATCTGCGCCATTTGTCATGTGTACCACAAAACCAGATCCCGACCCATTGGCTTCAATCCGCAAATTGTCAAAGGTCATGTAATCAGCACCGTTAAGTTGCAGAGTAATGCGTTCATTTGTATTAGTGGCTTCAAATCGCAATGTGTTGCCATTACCATTGATTGTAATGGTATTTACCGAGTCAGCTCCTATGATTTGTGCAAACACAACCTGCTCGTCGTAAGGGCCGCTTCCAGCAACAACGTCCACCACTATGGGACCACAAATGCCATTGGCCAAAGCCGCAGAGAAATCATTGAATGAATTGAAATTCGTACCACCGGTAGGCTGATTGGCATTGATAGTAAATGCACCATTCAAACCAAAATCAAAAGTACCCGCTAAAGTGTCATTGGCCTGATTGTCATCTAACCCAGCACCGTTTACATCAGAAATAGCAAAATCAAAGGTGTAGCTTGTTCCTAATGTCAAGCTAGCTGTGCCTACAGTGACAGTATCAAAAACACCAAGTGCTAAATTTCCCGTGTAGCTAAACGGCGTTTGTGCAACACCATTGACCGACCAATTGATGGTGGCTGAAGTAATAGCGGTAGTTGAAAAATTAGCCACGGCAATTTCTACAGGGGCTGAACCTGAAGCACAAGTCCCTCCAGCAATTGGTGAAACCATCGAGAACAAAGCAAAGTCTGTCCCTGATGGAGGCGTAATGTTGAAGCGGGTATTGGGGAGATTAGAATATAACGTACTAACTGAAAGATTAGCCGATGAAAATGTTGCTACTGTACTAACCGTTCCTATTACATTACCTGTCCCGAATGATGGGTCACTAATCCACTGAAAAGCATTCGTTGAATAGGGTGATACGCCATCCATTTCGTTTTCTGTGAGAATCTCTAGCGTTCCACCTAAGTAAACAAATCCTGTATCTAATACCAACTCAACCCAATCATCTGTATCGGCAAACACTAAGCTTGGATTGTCGTAAACTAATGCTGCACCAGGTGTTAAAGCTGTCCAGGATTCAGCTGCTAATGGCGCTGTCCGCGTGCCATTTCGCATCCAAACTTTTAAGGACAAATTGTTGGTGGCATTTGGAGCTCCTAGCGCCTTATTAAAGGCTATGCTATTGATGGTAGACCCTAAAACAAAACCTTCATTAATTAAAGTAGCCTCTTCATAAATAGCTAAACTTCGATTGTATCTATTCCCTGATGCGGCGCTGAAGCGGTAAACAGGAAAATACAATGAGTTGTTTTGAACGTTAGTACCATTGCCAATTTGAATAGTGAGTCCTGCATTGGGATCAATTACCTCAACTGTGTATTCGTGGGTGGAGCCCCAACTGAAGTTTGCACAAGGGTCTAGCGGAAGCGACCCAACGCCTGTCTCACGTTGAATAACCCGCATGCGCGTGTTGCCCAAGTTAGCAGTTGCCGGTACGGTAAATGTGATGGAAACCGTATTGGTAGCCGAGGCATTATTGGTCCCTAATGATTCTGTAATGTCGTAAATAAAATCGTTGTCGTAATCAATCCAAGCTTGCACAACATTCCCGAAATTACCGCCACATGTACCTATTTCTAAATCCATGGTATAGGTCTCACCGCGTTGTAATTTTACAGTCTGTGCTGTAAAATCGCGAATGCCCGTTACTGCGGGACAGCTTGTTGGGTTATTAATACTGGTACCTAAAGCACCTTGTAAGGTTACATTGCGCAATTCAGAGTCTACAAGTGAGGTAGGCCCGCCCGTTGTACAATAAGCGGTTGGTGGTGGTACCGTTCCTACAAACGCACCCGATACAGCACGACAACCAGTGGGTGTTGAACAGGTAGCATCTCCATGTATGTGTACACGGACGGTTCCTGTCGCGAGATTAGTAACGGATACTGGAGTGACTCCATGAGCAATAACCAAATTAGTAACATCTGTAATGGTAATGTAATCGGTGGCTAAACTCGAGCTAAAGGAATAGTCGCCCAAATCTGCAATTGTAACTGTAGCATACTCTCCGCCCCACAAACAGGTACTAAACGATACAGGTGTATTAGTAGCACTGGTAAGGGTACCCGAACCAAAAGGGGCTGTTGCAATACACTGCGCTTGCGCGTGATGCTGAGAAATTAACAAAAGACTTGAAAGTACCACCCAACCTAGGAGCAGATTCTTTCGTAATCCTTTTGTTAGTGAATAGTAATTTAACATAAGATGGATTTTTAATGAAACAATAAGTGTTATTAATTACGCTGGTGGTTTCGGCCTTTCGTGTTAGTTTTTTTATGATGGAAGGGACTTAGCCAACGATGATGCTCAACGCGTAAGCAATTGAACAGGCCAATTTATAGATATTTCAGTAACATAAAAGGTAATGATCATTTTTTTTAAAAGTCACTTAAAAAAAATCAAAACACTTATTTCTAAACCCTTACAACACGCCTCACAGCAAAAGGAAAGCTCAAAAAAACAAACATAATCTATAACTTATCTTTCAAAATACTAAAAACGACGAGTGTACCCCTATTACCCGAGTCACTCATAAACAGGGGTTTACGTAAAAATATCTTTTTCATTACAAATTTTAGAGCATATAATTATTGCAAATCGTAAAAAACTTTCATTAATAAATTGTTAAGACAACAAAAAAGCCAGTTAAAAAATAACTGGCTTCTTTCGTTATACCTTCAAAAAATTACTTCGTGTCTTTCCAAATTTTATAGTCTATTTTTAATTGCGCCGCTTTAGCATCTCTTTCCGCTTCTGCCTCATGCAAAGGATCGCAAGGTTTCAGCGTTTGCGAGCACTCCTTGGGCAATTGCTGATACAGCGCCGTACCCGCCGTTTTCCACGACAACATCTCATCTGACACCTGTTTTACTACCTTGCCGGGATTCCCCACTACAACGGACCGCATGGGGACGACCGTTTTTGTAGGCACCAAGCACAACGCCCCAACGATGGACTCCTTCCCAATAACCACCTCGTCCATCAAAACAGCATTCATACCTATTAAACTATTCGCACCCACCGTTGCGCCGTGCACAATAGCGCCGTGTCCGATATGCGCACCTTTTTCTAGCGTCACTGTAGTACCTGGAAACATATGTATTACGCAATTCTCTTGAACATTACAGCCATCCTGCACTACAATTCGTCCCCAATCACCGCGCAATACCGCCCCTGGCCCAATGTACACCTCTTTGCCTATGATAACATCTCCTGTAACATTGGCTTGCGGATGTACAAAGGCCGTAGGATCCACAACGGGAATCATTCCATTGAATTCAAAACACGCCATATCACCTTATTTAGTTGCTGTCGGGTTTTCAAGAATTGTGGCATACCCCTGCCCCACTCCAATGCACATCGTTACCAATGCATAACGTGTATTGGTGCGCTGCAACTGCCTTGCAGCTGTCAACAAAATGCGAGCACCACTCATGCCTAGTGGATGACCTAATGCAATTGCGCCACCATTGGGATTGATGCGCGGATCTGTATCTTCTAATCCCAACTCACGCGTACAGGCCAATACCTGTGCGGCAAAAGCTTCGTTTAACTCCAATACATCCATGTCGGCTAGCGTCAATCCTGCTCGTTGGAGCGCCAATCGCGATGCATAAACTGGCCCAATACCCATAATTCGCGGGGCTATACCACTAACTCCTGACGCTACTATTCGGGCCAAGGGCGTAAATCCATTACTCGCCACAGACTCAGCAGAGGCAATCAATAAGGCTGCTGCTCCATCGTTTAGCCCCGAGGCGTTGCCGGCCGTAACTGTTCCTTCTTTGCGAAATGCTGGGCGCAAATTAGACAGTCCTTCTAGTGTGGTTTGCGGCTTTATAAACTCATCCTCAGAAAAAAGCAGTGGGTCTTGCTTTCGCCTTGGGATGGAAACAGGAACAATCTCTTCTGCAAAAATACCGTTTGTCCGTGCTGCGGTGGCCTTTTGTTGGCTCGCTAATGCAAAGGCATCTTGATCCGCTTTTGAAATATTGAATTGATCAACTAAGTTCTCAGCCGTCTCTCCCATAGCATCCGTACCGTAAGCGGCATGCATTGCCGGATTGACAAAACGCCAACCAAAACTACTGTCATACATTTTGCTATCAGTGCCAAATGCCTTGGTGGGCTTAGACATAACGTAAGGTGCTCGAGTCATGTGCTCTACTCCACCCGCAATAAATAAATCTCCCTCATTAGACTTTACTGCGCGATAAGCATGCACAACTGCTGACATACCCGAAGCACACAATCGATTTACAGTTTCCCCTGGAACGGTTGTGGGCAAACCTGCCAATAACGACGCCATCCGCGCAACATTTCTATTGTCTTCTCCTGCTTGGTTGGCACAACCCATTATGACATCACCAATTTGATTGCAATCCATTTTTGGAAACTTCGCCACCAATGCTTTTATAACATGAGCCGCTAAATCGTCAGCACGCACAGCAGACAGTGTACCGCCAAAATTCCCTATAGGAGTGCGAACACCGTCTATTATATAGGCTTCTTTCATTGTTTTATTTTTTGTGTTTGTTAATGTATTTCTCAATTAATCCAATTGCCATTCACGAGACGTAAGGTAAACGGTCCCTTTAAACAAGGCCACTAAAACATCTCCGCAATACACAGCCACCTCATAAATGCCTGTCTTTTTCCCCCTGTGCTTCTCTTGAGCTATGGCTCGTATGGCATCGCCTGTTTTCAAGGCTTGTGTATGGGCAATAGACGTTTCAAGTGAAACCGCCTGAATGCCGTAACCGTTTGCCGCAAAGGCCAATGCACTATCTGCCAAGCTATAGGTAATACCGCCGTGTGCGATGTGGAATCCATTGGTCATTTCTTTGCGAATAACCATGTCTAACACACAATTTCCAGGTACTACACTTACCAATTCTATACCGAGCCATTGTGAAAAAGCATCGTTTTCTAGCATATGGCGTACAATGGTTTCTGCTTTAAGCATCGCGCTTCTCTTTATCGTTTTCGGGTAATACTAGTGATAATTCTGTTGCTGATATAATGACGTCTAGCATCATAATGAAATTGAGCCGACGAATGGGGTCTTTTGGCATACCCAAATTATCTACTTGATCAAAAAAAGAAATAAACGACGCCAGAGTATCGGGATTATCAGAAGCTGTGGTCAAGGTTTTAAAATCAAAATCACCTTGAGAAGCCAAATTGTCGTACAAAGCTATTTTCTCTTCGAGCACCTGCGATAGCACATCAGATTGCACCATGCCTACTTGCATTTGCATGGCCTTAAATCCCAAGGTTATCATTACGGTTGCTTTGACTAAATAATCGTGTTCGTTTTCAGGAAAGTCTTCATCAAGATTGTATAATAGGCCCAAAAGAAAGGGTTGTTCTTCCAAAAAGTCACTGATGTACTTTTGATAATCCGCATCATTTAGTTTTTCTAAATCACCTAAAACCCTTTGCAGCAGGGATATTCTATTGTTATTTTGCATGTGTAAAATTTTTGTCCAACCGCGACCTTATTGCGCCTCAAAAGTACCAAAAGAAAATGTGTTACCATTACGGACTAGCAAAAGACAAAAACGCTTTAGAAAAACGCTTTCAGGCTAAAGCCCCTGCGACATTGCCGCTACCCTTTTTTCATGTGTCTGCTTTCGATGAAAAAGCACAAACGCTACCCGTCATCACGGATGCCCTGCCAGATACTATACAGTGTTTTCGATGGGGCATTATTCCATCTTGGAGTCCAACTCAAACGGTTGCTTATCAAACTCAAAATGCAAAAGCAGAAACGCTGCCAAACAAACCTGCTTTTCGCTCACTTTTTCAAAAACGGCATTGTCTCATTCCAAGTGATGGCTTTTACGAATGGCAGCACACCAACAAACAGAGGACACCCTACTTCATTTCCGTACCAGAGCAGCCCATTTTCACCTTTGCTGGACTTTGGGACAGTTGGGAAGAAGAGAATACAGGGATCACATTGAACACGTTTACCATTGTGACCACCGCAGCCAATAGCCTGATGGCAGAAATTCACAACACAAAAAAACGCATGCCATTGATTTTGCGGCTTGAAGACGAAGCCACATGGCTGGAGCCACCGCTTTCATCAAAAAGTTGGCAGAATATAGCCTTAGGGATTTCTAGTACAGCCCTGCACGCACAGCCAGCAAATGCTGCCCTTCTTAAAATATCCGATGGCCCGGAAAAACGACAGCCTTCGGGTTTTCAATCGCGTTTGTTCTAAAAGCCTTTAACACTAACTTTGCCGCATGAATGAACAGCAGTTGTTAGACGCCAAACATTGGACAAATAGATTTCTTGAGCAAAGTGGTTTGCCGTCTGGGGCACTCCTAGCCATTACCATACTTATTGATTTAATCATTCTGTTCGCGCTGTCGTGGTTAGCAGATTTAATTGCTCGCAAAATCATTCTTTCGGTAGTAACGCGGTTTGTACGCAAGACAAAAGTTCAATGGGACGACTACCTCTTGGATGGTAAGTTTTTTCAAGGACTTGCCCATTTGGCTCCTGTAATAATTATCAAGCAGACCTTACCCTACGTCTTTGACGATTTCCCCAACTTTTTGCCCTTTTTGGACAAGCTAACATCGCTATATGCTTTAGCCATTGTAGTTTTGATTTTTGCCAGGCTATTCAAATCCCTAGAGCGCTATTTCCTCGACCAAAACAAATTTCAAGGCAAACCCATAGGCACCGTTTTTCAGGTGTTAATCGTGTTGAATATCTTTTTCGGGATTATCATTGCGATATCCATTTTAACCAACACAAATCCCGGAACATTACTCGGCGCTTTTGCCGGTACCACGGCCATTTTGATATTAGTCTTTCAAGACACTATTAACGGGGTATTAGCCAACTTACAAATCAGCATGTATGACTTGATAAAAATTGGAGATTGGGTTACCTTCGACAAATTTGGTGCAGATGGAGACGTTGTGAGTATTGACTTAACAACGGTAAAAATTCAGAATTTCGACAAAACCATATCAACAGTCCCTACGCGCGCCTTTGTCAATGATTCTTTTGTGAATTGGCGTGGAATGGCTGCCTTTAAAGCACGACGCATCAAGCGCAACATTGTCATCGACATCAACAGCATCAAACACATGGATGACGCGTTGCTCGATCGTTTGTCGAAGGTGCATTTGATAAAAGACTACCTCTTTGACAAACAGCAAACTATCAACCAACAAAATCAAAAAACTGGAGTGGATTTGTCCATACCGATAAATGGACGACGTCAAACCAACATCGGTGCTTTTCGAGCATATGTAACTGCTTATCTCAAAGCACATCCCGACATCTCCCAAACCGCCACTACGATGGTGCGACAATTACAGCCCAATCAATTTGGGGTGCCGGTGGAGGTCTACTGCTTTAGCAATACCACCGTTTGGCTAGAGTACGAGCGTATCCAGAGTGATATTTTTGATCATTTATATGCTGCTAGCGCCTATTTCGATTTGATTTTGTATCAAAGTCCATCCGGAAAAGACATTCGCAGCATCACTCAGCCATTGAAAACAGAAGCCTAAACGCTTGAAATCCGACAAAAACTCAGCGCAAGGTAGGCGCACTTCACAAAATAAGTTTACCTTCGCGCCACGAAAATAAAGTTACACACCACGCGTTTCGCTCTGGAAATCAACAAAGCAACGCTAGCATTAGAAAAAGTCACATGGCTGAAAAGTATCATCCAGAAAAATATTGGTCAGAGGTAGGCGCCAAAATAAAAGAGCGCGAAGATGGAAAAAACGTCATTGCTGGCGATGATGAGCCGTATTACCGCTACAAGCGCGACCGCTTTTTAGAGTTACTCAACTCAGTAGATTTTTCTGGGAAACGCGTATTAGAAATTGGGTTTGGCCCAGGTGGCAACTTGCAAGAGGTCTATAAACACAAGCCCGCCAAACTAATGGGTGCCGACATTTCTCAAGAAATGGTAAACCTCGCCAAAAGCAAATTACCAAAAGACATCGAATTAGTGAAAATCAACGGTACGGAATTGCCGTTTGAGGATGGTGCTTTTGACATTGTATTTACGGCCACGGTATTACAGCACAATACAGACGAAGCGATGCTCAAAAAAATCATCAAAGAAATTTGTCGTGTGAGTGGCGATAAAGTGTATCTCTTTGAGCGGATAGAAAGCACAATTTTAGGAGACGAGTTGTGTTATGGCAGGCCAATCGCGTATTATGAAGCCCTGATGAAAGAAAACGGATACGCGCTATTATCAAAACGCCACATCAATGTGCGTGTGAGTTATTATGTGGCGGGGGCTATTCGCAAAGGACTGAACCCCAAAACGCGAAAAGAAGGCGACCCGCTAACGCCGTTTTCGTTGAAATTACAAAAAATAACACTGCCTATATCCAAAAAACTAGACAAGGTATTCAAATCCGGTAAGGATGTTACTAAGCTCGAGTTTGTAAAAATGGGAAGCAAAAAATAAATGGAGGCAAGTGTTGGGTCAAAGGAAAAAAGCACGACATTTGCGCCCTCAAATTTTTAGTATTAATTAACTGAGTTTCGGACTCTTTTTAAACAATTAATTATGGCAACTCGCATCAGATTGCAACGTCATGGCCGCAAAAGCCGTCCTATCTTCACTATCGTAGTGGCAGACCAACGCGCACGCCGCGATGGTAAATTCATCCAAAAACTAGGTCAGTACAACCCAAACACCAACCCTGCAACCATCGAATTGAACTTCGACGCTGCTTTGGATTGGGTTTTGAAAGGTGCACAACCTTCAGACACAGTTGCTGCAATTCTTCGTTACAAAGGTGTAATGATGAAAAAGCACTTGTTAGGTGGCGTAGCTAAAGGAGCGTTAACTGCTGAACAAGCAGAAGAGCGTTTCGAAAAATGGTTAGAAGAAAAAGAAGGCAAAATCTTAGGCAAGCAAAGCACATTAGCAGAAAACAAAGCGAAAGCGAACGAAGAGCGCTTACAAGCTGAAGCTGCTCGCAATGCTGCAAGAGCTGAAGCCATCGCTGCAAAAAATGCCCCAGTTGTTGAAGAAACACCCGAAGAAGGTGAAGCTCCAGCAGCAGAAACTGAAGAAACTACTCAAGAATAAAAACGTATCGACACCATGCTCATCGAGGATTGTTTTGAATTAGGAATTATTTCGAGAAAGCACGGGTTTAAAGGCGGCGTTGTCGCTAAATTAGATACGGACCAACCTGAGAAGTACGAAAATTTGGAATCAGTTTTCCTATACATCAATGGAGAACTGATTCCTTTTTTTATTGCCCAGTCGCAACTCCTACCGTCAAAAGTATTGCGGATTCAATTCGAAGGCATTCAAACAGAAGAAGCCGCCGACCAACTGCTCGGCGCAAAAGTGTACCTCCCCACTTCCTTTTTGCCACCATTGTCGGGCAAGAAATTCTACTTTCACGAGGTCGTTGGTTTTCAAGTAATGGATAAAGAATATGGCATTGTTGGCGCTATCAAAGTGGTGCTTGAGCGCCCTCCCCAGCCTGTCTTTGTCATCCAAAACAATGATCGTGAAATCCTTATCCCGGCCATTGACGAATTTATTGATAGCATTGACAGAGAACAAAAGATTGTTTACCTTCACGCACCCGAAGGTTTGATCAATCTGTATCTCTAATATGCGCCCAGAGTTTCAACATTACGACCCCAAA
>JAIULY010000058.1 GCA_022565875.1 Schleiferiaceae bacterium
TATTGGTCTTGGTGATTACAGCTCCCCACAGCACAACCCGCATCACTTGACAGAAATTTTAGAACAGTTTACTGGAGATTTTGGCAGTGTTTCACTTGCCTTTGACACACATCCTTCACAAATTTTGCCCGAGGCTCTTTTTTCTAGCAGCCATGTGGGCGATTATCACCAATTGCTGCACAGCGCAATACCCGAAAATTTGCACACAGATCGTTTGAGTGACTGGGACTTGGTTGTAGCGCACGAGGTGGATTCAGATTTAGAACGAGATTTTAAAAAGCACTTCCCCAACATCGTTGTCCGTCATGCGCACAGCTTTTTGATAGACTACTTTTTGAGTAAGCACAAGAAAGACGAGGGGTCCATTGTAGTGGTGGATAAAACAGAGGGGAATATTCATGTCTTAGGGCTGCAAAATGGCAGCGTACAGCTTTGCAATCGCTTTGCGACCCAAACGCCGGAAGACTTCGCCTACTATGTGATGTTGGTTATTGATCAAATGAAGTGCAGTGCCACGGATTTTAAATTGGTCTTGTTGGGCAAGCGGGCTCATTATTCCAAAGAAGAACCCCTGATGCAGCGCTATGTAAAGTCTATTTCCTTTTTTGAACGCCCAAGTCATCACAAATACAGTCCTGAATTTTCAAAAGCATTGGAAGCAGGTTATCACCAACTTTATATACAGTACGCATGCGTATCATAAGCGGCGCCAAGCGCGGAAAATCGATTAAAGCACCCACCTCATTGCCCGTACGTCCCACTACAGATATGGCCAAGGAGAGTTTGTTTAATATGATCAACAACTATTTCTCTATTCCCCATATCAATGCATTGGATTTGTTTTCTGGTACCGGCAATTTGAGCTATGAGCTCGCTAGTAGGGGCTGCCAAGAAGTGTTGGCGATAGATAAACATCCTGGCTGTGCCAAATTCATTAGAACAACAGCACAAGAACTTGCGTTTTCCGGGATTCAAGTATTGCGCGAAGATGCCTTGCGATACGTGAAAAGCGCTTATCTACAGTTCGACCTTATCATTGCCGACCCACCCTACGATTACGAACATTACGAAGAACTTGTTGCCGCAATACTCGATCGTAAATTATTGAAAGACAATGGTGTATTTGTGCTTGAGTTTGGGCAAGATCAAGATTTTAGTGCGCACCCACACTGCTTTGATGTGCGCAAATATGGCAGCGTACACTTTGCGTTTTTTGCCGATAAAGAAGTTGAAACAGAAGAAGAGTAAAGCCCTTTTACCATGCAATTGATAATGGCCTCCCAAAATCCCAACAAGATAGCAGAAATTGCTCCATTTTTGCCCGAAGCGATGACTTTGCAAAGTTTATTAGACGTGGGGTATACCACAGAATTGGAGGAGACTGGGACGACATTAGAACAAAATGCGTCGCAAAAAGCATGGTTTGTGTATCGAAAATTTGGAACGTCTTGTTTTGCCGATGACACAGGTCTTGAGGTGACAGCACTCAACGGCGCTCCGGGCGTTTACTCGGCACGCTATGGCGGTCCAGAGCGCACCGCACAAAAAAACATCGACCGATTGCTCCGCGAATTGGCGCCGCATACCGATCGCTCGGCCCAATTTCGAACAGTTATCAGTTTGATATGGAATGGCGTAGAGCATCAATTTGAAGGAGTGGTGAAGGGAGTTATTCTTCACGAACCTGTTGGAATAGGTGGGTTTGGATACGATCCTATTTTTCAACCCGATGGGGATATCCGATCGTTTGCGCAATTTTCTAAAGCTGAAAAAAACGCCATATCCCATCGCGGACGTGCATTAGCCAAGCTGTTGGCGTTTTTAAAGAATCACTAGCAATACAAACCTATTTTGTGATTTTAGGGTAGCGATTACGGGAGCACTAGCTTTAGCTCAAAGCGCGTCCCTGAATCGGAGCTGTGCACAACAATCTCCCCCGAGTGCAAGTCAATAATGCGTTTGGTGAGCGATAAGCCGATGCCATAGCCCGCAAAACTTCTTGTGTTTTTGCCGCGGTAAAAGGGCTGAAAAAGACGGGATATGTCCTCAGGTGCAATGCCAATGCCGTGATCTTCTATGGCAATAACCAAGTGTTGTTGATCCTTTTTTAGAGTAACGGAAACGGGTTGGTTGTTGGAAAACTTACACGCGTTGTCTATCAGGTTGACAAGGGCAAGACGCAGGAGCTCCTCCGACCCCACAATTACAGGGCGGGGCGCTTGATTGTCAAAAGCAATATGGCACTCGGGCTTAATCTTTTTATAATTGGCACTGATTTTTTCCAGTAATTGAAGAAGGTTCAGTTCCTGATTCTGTAAGCCCACCGGTTGGTAACTGATGCGCGCCAATTCGAGCAGGCGCAGGGTGATGTTTTCCAAACGCAGCGCTTCTGTTTGTATGTCTTGCAGGGCTTTTTGATACGCTTGATTGTCGCGGTCGCGGTTGAGGGCTATTTCTGCCGTTCCTAAAATAGCTGTAAGCGGGTTCTTTAACTCGTGACTGGCATTGCCAACAAATGCATTTTGCATCTCAAAAGCCGTTTCCATACGCTCCAAAAGTAAATTGAACGCGCGTGTCATTTGTGCAATTTCATCCTTGCTTTCCGGAACGGGTAATTTTTCAGATAGGTTGCTCACATGAATCCGATTGATCTGATGGACAAATTCTTTGAGCGGTCGCAACATATACTCAGCGTAAAAACTGCCTGTTATATATAGTAAGCCTATGGAAATCAGAAATATGACAACCAGCGTTTGCGCCAAATTTCGCAATTTTGATTGCCCGTATAAGTCAACGGCGCTACTAATAACGATGAAATCGCCTTCGTTGTCTTGATATATGATGCCCAAATAGGTGCGGTCATCGATAACGATTTCAGATTCCCCCTCTTCGAATACTTCTGCTATAAAGTAGGGTGGGACAAACAACTTATCTGGCAGTTGTTGAAGTAGTTGCTCTGTAATCAGGTTGATGGGCAAGAAGTATTCTACTTCGCCGGGCAGGGTTTGAATGTGGCGTCGCTGAAACTGAGCGTATATTTTTGAGTTGAGCTCATCGGCTTCCAATTTTACCGTAGCAGCAATTTCTGCGCGTTGCCGAAGGCGGTCGGTGAACTCTCTGTGGTTGTAATTTTTGGATATAGAATACACCACCACACAAATTACAGCCACCACTAACGCTGCAAACAACGTGAAATTTAAAGTGATACGATTTTTAAGTGTCATAATTCCGCACGCATCGAATACCCCATACCAATGATGGTGTGCAGTAGTTTTTTCTCAAAGGGTTTGTCTATTTTGTTTCGCAAGAAATTCATGTACACATCAACTACGTTGGTGTTTAGTTCATGCTGAATGCCCCAAACTTTTTCCAAAATGAAGGCTCTGGAGTGTACTTTTTCGGGTTGGCGCACAAAAAATTCTAATAGAAAAAACTCGCGAGCAGTGAGTTTTATCAATTGCCCTTCGCGTGTTACTTCCTTCATTTCTAAGTTGATGTGCAATGTGTTGTAAAGCAATTCCTTTTCCTCCTCATTGTAATCTGCGTGATTGCGGCGATTCAGCGCGCGCAATCGTGCGTACAACTCAGAAAATTTAAACGGCTTAGGTAAATAATCGTCTGCACCACTGTCTAGCCCTTTTATGATGTCCTCCGTGTCGCTCATAGCAGTTAACATGATAATCGGAACCGTATTTTCAAAGGATCCCGCTCGAATCTTTTGACACACTTCTATACCGTCCATCTTGGGTAATCGAACATCTAAAACAATGGCGTCAAAACGTTTGGAACTAGCGATTTGCAAACCCTTCTCGCCGTCAGCAGCAGTGGTCACGTGGTGGCCATCGTCCTCCAAGCCCTGCTTCACAAAACGCATGACACTCGGTTCATCCTCTATTATCAATATGTTCATCTCTCTTGTTCTTTGTTCAATTTTTGGTTCCGCTAAACTATCTTTTTTTTCCTTTGTTGTTTGTGCGCTAGTAGCGCTTTGCGTTTATCATTCCTTGTTCTATTTGCATTCAAAAACAAAAACAAATCTTAAATATCAAAGTTTGGAGTAGCCGCAATTTCACGATACGGATTTTCTATTCGCTACTAATCCCATATGCTTAGGACTGTTTAGAGGATGTCTTTTCTGTTTTGGCCAATTTCCATGCGTTGAAGGTTTCCACGTCCTTTCGAAACAAAAAGGGGAGTAGTGTCACAAAAAATGCATCGTCCAACCAACCGATACCTAGTATAATGTCAGGAATCAAATCGATGGGATTAACCACATACAACAGCACCAAAGCGAGTGCGACACAACTCCGCCAAGGGAAGCGGGGATAGTCTTTAAACAGCCAAAAATAGACAATTCTAACAACTGTAAAGAACGACCGCCAATACCGCCAAAGAAGTGCGCCCCGTAAGTGACGGCGTTTTTTGTCAACGGTGCTGTTGGAGTGTGTCATGGATGACCTTGCTAAGACAAACCGCTAATCACGCCATTCTCGTCGATGTCCATACCTTCTGATGCGGGTACAGTGGGTAAGCCAGGCATGCGCATCATATTGCCCAAAATGGGGATGACAAAGCCAGCACCCAACGCCAATTCAAATTCGCGAACCGTTACCCGAAAGCCTATAGGAACGCCCCGTAGTGCTTCATTGTCAGATAGCGATTTTTGTGTTTTCGCCATACACACCGGCAAGTGCTCTACGCCCAAAGCCGTGATTTTACGCAAGTCGATTTCCGCTTGTTTGCTGTAATCAACGCCCTCAGCGCCATAGATTTCAGTGGCAATGGCAGCTATTTTTTCACGTATGGTTGCGGTTGTTTCGTACAGCGGCTTAAAGTGGCTCTCCGTACTTGCCGCTTCAACAACTGCGCGGGCGAGGTCTTGCGTGCCTGCTCCCCCTTTTGCCCAGCCTTCTGATTTGACGGCCGTTACCCCTAAAGCGGCACAAGCAGTTTGTACAAATGCGACTTCCTCCTCCGTGTCGCTGTGAAAACTATTGATGGCCACCACAGGCGGAATGCCAAATTTCTTTACGTTCTCCAAGTGCTTTTGCAGATTCGCAAAACCCACTTTTACGGCTTCAAGATTCGGCGTATTGTAGGCATCTGCTTGTGCACCGCCGTGGTGACGCAATGCACGAATAGTGGCAACAACCACCACTGCTTTTGGGGCCAATCCACCGGCGACACACTTGATGTCGAAGAACTTCTCCGCACCTAAATCCGCCCCAAAGCCCGCTTCGGTGACCACCCAGTCGCTCAAGCTGAGGCCCATTTTGGTAGCTAAAATGGTATTGGTGCCTTGCGCAATATTGGCAAAAGGCCCACCGTGCAAAATCGCTGGATTGCCCTCAAGGGTTTGCACCAAGTTTGGCTGAATCGCATCTTTCAACAACAACGCCATAGCGCCTTCAGCTTTTAGGTCACGAGCGTAAATAGGTTGTTTGTCAAAAGTATAGCCTACCAAAATATTGCCAAGGCGTTGTTTCAAGTCGGCAAAGCCTGAGCACATGCACAAGATCGCCATGATTTCACTAGCCGGGGTGATGTTAAAGCCATCCTCGCGCGGAATGCCATTAGCGGTGCCGCCAAGGCCTATTGTGATGTGGCGCAACGCGCGATCGTTCATGTCCATCACCCGCTTCCACAGAATCGTGCGCGGATCGATGTTTACACTGCGTGTTTTAGATTGTAAGTTGTTGTCAATTAATGCCGCGAGTAAGTTGTTTGCTTTTTCTATGGCCGAGAAATCACCCGTAAAGTGCAGGTTGATGTCCTCCATGGGAATAACCTGAGAGTAGCCGCCTCCCGCAGCACCACCTTTGATGCCAAAGACAGGACCAAGCGAAGGCTCGCGAAGCACCGCAGTGGCGCGTTTCCCGATAGCATTCAAACCCTCCGTCAACCCGATGGAAACCGTAGTTTTTCCTTCCCCTGCCGGAGTAGGAGTGATGGCAGTGACCAAGATCAAATTGCCCTGCGCCACCTTTTCTGGGTCGATAAACGAAAGCGGAATCTTCGCCTTGTATTTCCCGTAAAGTTCCAAGTCATCAGGTGTCAACCCCAATTTTTCAGCAATTTTAACAATAGGTTGAAGCACAGCTTGTTGTGCAATTTCTAAATCAGATGGTACGCTCATTATTTATGTTTTTTAGGCTGCCCGGGCGGGCTGTTCATTCCAAGTCCTCGCGCCGCAGCCGGTTTGGCTAAGGCCTCCAAAAGCTTCCGTTGGTCGCTTTTTCCGGCCAAGCCGCACACGGCTGCTGCACTGCGGGCTTTCCATTACCATCCCTGGCAGGGCCACCCGCGGCTATTGACTTGGAGCAAACTTACAACACAATTTTTGTCTTGATGGATTTTTGTGGGGGATTGTTTTTGAGCTTCCGGTTACCACATTGTGTTGCATCACGGATTCGTATGGGCGGGGCTTGTCCCCGCCCGCCTCGGGAAACGAGTCGTTATTCATTCCGCGGGCCGTTTTGGTAGGATCGTGTTTCATTACGGATTCGTATGGGCGGGGCTTGCCCCCGCCAGGCTCGGGAAACGTATCGTTATTCATTGTGCGATTCTTTTTTTGGAACACGGAGTTCCACGGAGTTGGACACGGAGTTGCACGGGGGATTTGAAATGCGCATTCCGGAGATGGCGTTTGGTTATTTATTTTGCGAGTGTTTACGGATTAGTTTAATGTTGATATTTTGATTAAAAGAATTGGAAATCAATTTGTTATGTATTGCGTAGCCCCAAGGGGGCGCAAACAATAGCCTAGCCTGAAGGGCTAGGGCAATGTGCCCCCCCTCTATCGGATGGCGTAGCCATCCGCAAGCATCCATTAGATGTTGCGCCTAAATGCCTATTTCACAGTTTTCCTATCGCAATTTTTATGGGCTCTATGAATTTTTCGAATACGCGTACGAAGAGCCACTGAATGTGAGTGCTATTCTAAGCTGGATAGGTCAAACTTTGTGTAAAAAATCTTTGCGCTACTTTGCGTAACACAGAATGGTAAGAGTTCATAACATCCTAACTTGTTACAATCACTGGACAATAATTTTCTTGGAAAATACGGCACCTGTTTTTTCTGTAGTTTGCAGTACATACACCCCCGGGGCTAGGTTTTGGGGAAGATGAATAGTAGTTTTTTGTTCATGTGTTTCAAAATCGCAGGGCATTACCCCTCCAGTTACAGAAAATAATTGAATGGCTACGATTTGCGTGCTTCCTATTAGCGTTAGCGGATCACCAAGGCGCACTGGATTTGGGTAAATGGCAATGGTATTGGATAGGCCAACTACTTCATTGGTGCTGATAGTGCCTCCCAAGCAGCCGTAGTTGAAATCATTGAAAAATTGCCGCATCAACTCAACATTATTTTTAGCAATTTGCACGGGTGAAAAAATATCATTGTTAGGATTCACCGTATCACGACCGTAAGACATTACCATATCAAAACAATAGGAACCAAAAGGGGGAAGGGTGCCTAATTTTATTACTGGAAGTGAAATATCAAAATCAGCGACATTTACAGGGTGCATATACCAATTGACAGCGTCATTATAAATCCATTTTGTTGTGGCACCTGCCGCGCTAGTATTTGGAGGTAGTATATAGGGGTTACCAAAATAATCTACTAAATCTAAAATCTTCATTATAAAAGTATCAGGAAATCTTTGTAAAAAATTTGGCATATGGTAATTAAATAGTGTAAAGCCTTCCATAGGTTGGTTGATAAACCCAACTGCTACTGCTGGCGGGTTGGCGCCAAAGCCAAACGGACCATCATCCATTAAGGTCGCATTGTAGACGTAAAATAACTCCAATATACTATCAGAACCATGTAAATCATCTCTTGAATTACCTAAATCAAAATCGGAAAAAATTCCTAGTTGTGCGTCATTATAAGTTGTTGCACCCCTATTGTATAGCCTAAAAGAAGAAAAAAGACTGTTCTGAGATTCAGGAACAGCAGTTGAATCAAATCCATACGTCATGCAATGGATTTCAATGGGTTCGGTTGGAGTTGTGGTATAGGTCTTGGGGCCACGGTGGATGTTGAAAATACTATACAACATCTCTTTACCTCGCAATTCAGGGTATTCGCCCAACTCGGGCTCGTAAATGCCATTTTGGTTCAAATCCACAAATGGCGCTAATATGGGCGCTTCGCCGTTGTTGACATCTCCATTGCCGGGCCACATTGCAATGCCATGTGGAGCACGATACCAAAACTTCCGATAGTTCCTTTTGTGATTGTCTATGTCCTCAGCTGTTACCTTCCAAACATGATTGTAGCGATGCAAATACGTCGAGTCATAAGTTGTGGCAACAGGGCCACTGAAATAGTCTGCCCCAGTATTTCTATAGGCCCCAGCAGAAAGGACTTGTTGGTTGGCAGACAGCCATAAATTGCTAAAAAATAAAAAGCCCACATCGTCTATCGTGGATAATTTGTAACCTCCTACAGATAAGCCAGTTTCACCAGTTGCAATTTGGGTGGTGGCTAGTTTATTGGGATTTATGGTTTGATGTTGATCTGGATTTGCTGCTTGTGATACCTCTATTTTCATAATTTCACTTCCGTTTTGATTGTTGCCAACAAAAATGAAATTATCAATTCCTTTGAACATGGATACATTGTGCTTTCTTCCAATGTAATCCATTGCTAGGGTGTCTACTTTTGTGCTTACCCGTCTTAAAAAAGTTTCTCTATTGAAAATGTATATACTTTCATTGGTGAGTGTTAGCATTCCTGAATTTGGGTTTAAACCTGCCTCAAAGCTTAGGTTAATGGGTTCCCATTTTTCGTTTTCAAAACTAATTATACCTCCATTAGAGCCAGCTATAATTGCACCATCTTTTTCGTGCCATTGGGTGAGACTATTAAAGTTTCCAGATATAAAATCGCTGGGTCTAGGGAGCGATTGCCATCCATTTCCATTATTTCTAAAAGCTGAACTGACTAATCCAATTCTCCCAATCACATAAATTGTACTATCTATAGCGGCTAATGATCTGCCAGCTCGGCCATCAGTAAAGTAGGCAGTGCCATCAAAATGATAGACCACATCATCAATAGTGAACCACAATAGACCGTTGCTGGTAGCTTCCATTTGTTGCACTATCCAGTTAGTACCCGCAGGTAATCCTGGGAAAGCACTCATTGATAACCAATTTTGACCATTGAATTTAATGATATCACCTGTCCCTCCAGCCCAAATTTCGTTGTTCCAAACGTATAAAGAGTGACTCTCGGTAGTTGTTATTTGGGTGAGCGTCATGTCATTGCCATTCGATTGAAAAAGTCCCGTTGAGGTGGCAAATAAGTAATTTCCAGTAGGGGTTTTTACCACATCATTCACTTGGCCTAAGTCAGGATGGGTGTAAGTTAGTGCAGGTTGCGCAGTAGCAATAAGCTGAAGACAAAATACAAGTAGTAACAGTTTTTTCATAGTCGTTTTTTTTCAATGATGATCGTAAGAAGAGGGACATCTATGTCTTTGGATTTTTTTCACTGTGATTCCTGTCAAAAGAATCATGACCAGCGATATCAAAAATATAGGATGTTTTGTTTGATAACGTATGGTTTTCTATTATGGTTGGGTTATAGATGATTGTTTATCAAGTTTTCAAGAAAACCCACAAATAATTTCTCGTGTTGCTATGCCATCTGATTTTCTAGAAATTCGTTGTAAGCTTTGGAATCTTTACATGAGATTTAGTGTGTTTTGATTATTGCGATTGGTGATTTAAGGGTTTGGGAGTTGGGAAGTTAGGGAGTTAGGCGTGGCGATCCGATGACTGCGTTTGATTATTTCTTGCACGATTCTTTTTCTGGAACACCGAGATCCACAGAGTTGGACGCGGAGTTGCACGGAGGCCTCGGGAAACGAGTCGTTATTCATTCCGCGGGCCGTTTTGGTAGGATCGTGTTTCATTACGGATTTCGTAGGGGCGGGGCTTGTCCCCGCCGGTCTCGGGAAACGAATTGTTATTCATTCCACGGGTCGTTTTGGTAGGATTGTGTTGCATCACGGATTCGTAGCCGGTGTGGCTTGTCCCTCCGGTTAGGCTGGGCTTGTCCTCGCCGATTTCCGTTGACGAATCGTCCACGATACTTTTTTTGTTACACAGAAGGGACACAGGATAATCAGGAACAATTTACTCGTATAAAGAAGTAAAATGTTTCACTGTGCCCAATTCCACAGAGGGCAATAAAAAAAGGCCAAAACAATTTGGCCTTATACTTTATTTATGGGGGGTAACAGCTAGTAGCCGCTTTTTCACCCTATTTGTTTGTGATACAATGAAAGCAGTATTTTTACCCAGACAGCCAATCCCTCGGTTAAAGCTTCTTTTGTCGTATCTTTACTGTTTTTAGACTATTTGATGTCACTTAAAAATACTTGTAGTCAAAATTATAAAGAAGCCTTAATACGATCCCCAAGTCTCACTCGGTATTTACCGTCAACGGTATTTTCCTTATGATATTTACCCAGCGGCAAATCCGTAATTAAAAGGTTAACACATTTACGAGCAACGGGCACATAGTCTGTGAGAGTGGCAGCAGCAACATTTGTAGCAAGAGTTGCCAAAATACTGGACTGATCACTTTTATTTGCATTATATGTGAATTCGCCATAACGAGAAAAAACAACATCTCCTGTTTGAACGTCTTTAAAAATGAACTCAATATCAATATGGATTGTTCCTAACGCACCTATTTTATTCCACTTGTGGATGATTGGAAATAAAACAACGTCAGCCTGAAATATTTCGCCAAAATTAGAAAGATTTTGCTCTAGAAAAATCTCACTATCGTATGCACCTTCGCTTTGTAAAACTTCCATAGTAATCAATGGAGGTAAGATATAGTATCCAGCATTGGCCAAAGGACTGTGCAATACAGTGAAGAAATACTCTTTTGCATCCACATTTGTTGTGTTGTTAATGGGAGGCATAATTAAAATAGCCGTAGGCTTTTCTTCATAAAAATATTTAAACGCATTGTCCCGGGTGTTTGCTTTTTGCATGGAACACGACGCAAAAGTTGTGGCAATTATCGAAGAAAAAAGTATAACTTTAAATTTCATAGTTTTTAGTTTGAAACAAATTTTTAAAAGCTTTTCTTTAAGTTTCATGAATTATCATGAAGTTTATTTTCCGGCTTCTTTTTCGGTTTGATCTTCCATCATCTTCAATATCTGTTGAATGAAAATGGCTGATTCAGGATAGAGATTCATCTCTTTTTCCAACATAAGTTGCCCTCTACTTTCTTTACCTGTTTTAATCAGAAGAAAACCGTAATCCGCGTATACACCGGGTGGTGGCACACCTCTTACTCCTTTTTCAGCATTGCTGATAATATCTTTGTAAGCAGCCAAAAGCTTTTTAGTAGATTTATCATCAAGGTTTTTTTGTTGAGAATAAAAGGAGTCATCATATTTCCCCCAATAGTACATTGGCTTGGCACAACTACTTATGAAGAAAGATACTAATAGAAGTTTTAAAAAAAGTTTCAATGCTCAATAATGTTAAAAGTTATCAAAAAAAGGCAAAAAAGAGGCAAATCAATTCCAAGATTTAGGGAAGCTCAATTTTTCTTGTTTCCTGCGCGCTCAAAAACACCGTCTGTTGATAGATGTCTACGCCATTATATCTGACTAAAACTTTATGATTTCCTGGAGGTAGCGCGTATTTTTCTGTTCTAATCCGATTGGGTTTGTCGCGAAATACCAGAGCATAAAAGGGCTCACGATCACCAACAAATACTTCAACTCTTTCAGAATATCGGGTTGTAGAGCTAGTAAATTCTAGATAACCTTCATTTTCTAACCCAGTTACTGTTGCTTTTGTACCCGTGCAAGAAGAAAAAGTAAAAGCAATAATTGCGCTTAAAAAGAGTACGCTAGCAAATGATTTCAAACTCATAATTGAAAATTTTAAGTGTTAAAATTGGATTTATAGATTTGGTGTTAAGCAAATATCCAATAAGCGCATAAAAAGCACTATTATTTATGGGGTTGTAGTGTCAGTTAGGTAATATTGGGTGATATTACTAGAATCAAATTCTCCTTCAGTTACAGCAACCACACTAAACTCACTGGTTGGACTATTGCCAGCCATTGATAATACTTTAACTTTTGCGACGGGCTTTCCAGGAAGCTCCATCATCATGCCTGTTTGGGGATTCTTTACTTGCTTCCCTTTGCTGATAACTTGAAAAACATCACCTTTTTTTAACCCCTGAGATTCACCTCCAGCCATAATAATAACGTCGTCTTCAACAGAGAGAATATAGGATTTCCAAGGACGGCTCGTACAATTGCGGATTATATTTTCAGTGAGTTTAGAAATTGCAGCAGAAATAGCTTGATCGCTTAGAGCTGCATCAAATCCAGCTTGTTCACCAAATCCAAAAGAGGATTTTGCCGCTCTAGAGGCTTCTCCTTTTCCTTCTTCAGAATAGATTACTTCTCCAGTTGCAACATCCACCAAGCGAAGACTTACACCAGCGTAAACTGTTTGTATTTTAGTGCGAGAGAATAAATCTCTGGAACCTTCTACTCTGCGACCAAATTCAGTAACTGAACCAAAAATTAAATAATCAGCACCTACTTTACCAAGTGTTTCAGCATTTCCTTTCATTGCAGCTTCCTCTTGTACGGCATCAAAGTCTTGTCGCTCGAGTAGGATAAAAGCTTGTGAAGCCACAAGTTTGGTACCTAAAATATCAGCAGCTTGATTTTCGAGCGGGTTATTGCGTTCAACGTCGAAAAAGATACCTTTTCCGTATTTTGTTTCGTTGGTGAATCTTCCAATTGCAACCAAGCGCTTTAAGGTTGGTTCTGACACAACAGTTGTTTCCTGTACAGGCGAATCAATTTTATACACTTTTGACTGGGTAGAGCATGATGCGAAACTCAACGCTATTACAATACCTATAACCTGATGGATAAGCTTCATAAGTTAATTTTTAATGATTTTAGTTTCTATATGTTTTTAATTGATGGAAGTTCCTGTTTGTGTGTGCATCCATTTTAAACATGGTTGCAAATATAAACACACTTTGAATCCTTACAACTAAAATTTACTTCAAACACATAGAAAAACTTACTAAGTACATTTTTTTTATGCAAACATTTGAAAAAGTTTCAGTAATAATTGTATTTCGCATGGTAAATAATTTTGATTTTTTTGCAAACTGTTTATTATCAATGTTATAAGATTGATAGTGTTTTAACTTTTTATTCGCTCAAAAAAACACCTTTTTTTAGTCACCAAAGGCTGGCATGTTAATCGTTTTTTTAAATTTTCACCAATAAATAGTTAGTTCCAAGCTCGAAATTCTCTCTACCTTAATTTTGTTAGAAGTCATTCTTTGCCGACGAGATTGGCAAACTTTTATATTTTTATACGAATAGAGGGGTATGGCGTCTCGAACTTTAATTTTGAAGGATAATGAAAATGTTTTGGGAGTTTGGTACGGCTTTCCGTGACTATTTTACGTTGTTCATTCCGCGATTCTTTTTTTGGAACACGAAGTTTCGGGTAGTACGCAGGGAGTTTTACAAAGTTTTTAAATGTCTTATGAGGAATTTAGCTTTCTGTGTATTTTGAAGCCCGCCCTCAATGGTGCGCAAGCATTACTCTAGTCTTAAGCTAGTGTTTTTTCTCCTGTCTTGCTTTTTCTCAATACGCCTGTATTTTGACTTTTACGAAATCTGCCTTGGTGGTATCCGTAGTTCGATAAAAGGAAAATACCGCAAAAGTGCTATCTGTTGGATGCCGGTTGTGGGGCTGAAACAGAAATACCATCTCAGCCTTGGATTTTTGAAAGAAATATTTATCGGAAAAACTCCATCCGCAATGTATTTTTGGTACCATCTCTTCATTGTGATAGTATTGAAGTATGCTAGGAAATAGGGGGACAATGTATGCATTGGTATAACTATAAACGGGCTCCTCGTATCGATTCACTATTTGAAAGCACAACAAGCGATCGTTTGCCTCCTGCATGAGGGTATCTAGGTAAGCGTTATAAAGTGAGTCGGGTGTAAGGGGAGTGGGGCAATCCACTAAGGTAACGGTAACCGTATTTTTTGGTGGCGCCTCCTGGCAAGCAGTACCTAAAAATAGATAGGTCAATCCCAACAACCCCGCGCATAGCTTGTTTGTTATAACTTGCATGGGAAATCCCTTTGAGTGAGGTCGGTGAATATTGGGAAGGGTTTGCATGAGTTACAGTAACCTTAATTGTTTTTGTAATCGATTAAAATTCAGGGAATAAAAATAGGTAAAATTTTGTTCTGCTGACAGCTGTTGTGTTTTCAACGTTTGGAATTCTACGTTGTTACCCGTTTACAATGCCCCCATTTCCATGGTTATCAAACCGATAGTCCATAGTTCAAGCAATAAAAAATATCCCTTTTGGATGTGTTGTGTTTTTTTAATGGTCAAACAACCACTCCAACTACCAAGGATACCTAAAACCATTACTACCACAAGCACCCAACTCGGATACATGAAATAAAACAGAATATCTGGATCGAGATACCGAAACCATTGGCGAACCCATTTTGATAGCCAAATTAGTGAACATAGGATTTGAATTGCGCCATGCAATGAAGCACTTTTTAAAGCAGTCGACATTTTTTTTATAGGTGCCGTGTTGTTACGTATCTGCAGGATTTTGCGGTTTCCATGAAGAATATTTGATAATAGCGGCAGACAAATCTTTCAAGACTTATCAAATCCTCTTTATTGTCAACTCAGCTTTCAGCTTTTCAAAATTTCCATTAAAGTCGTTGCCATCGGTGTAGCTGGGGATGCCCTTAACGATTACGCGTTCGCTGAATTGATGCAATTGCCATTCGATGCCCTTCAGCTTTGACTTTGGGCTATAGGAAGCAATGCATAAGGGATAATCATCGAAATTCCCTTTGAGTTACGTGTTGTAAAAATGGCGCCCTGTGTAGATGATGGGCTTTACACCATATTCCTTTTCGGCGAGCTGCAGCCAGTTTTTCAGTCCCTTTACCAAATTTGCGTTGCCTAACTTACTGGGCTGTTCAATGTCTAAAACAGGATACATATGCCCGCGTTCTACAATGGCGTGTTGCTTAAAGTTTTCAAATTGCTCAGTAAAATTTTCATTGGGGCGGAAATAATGATAGGTCCCCACCAAAAAGCCCTCTTTTTCAGCGCCCCGCAAATTGGTTTTATAGCGGTAATCGATGCCATTTTTGCCCATTGTTGTCCGCACAAACACAAACTTTATCGGGTGCTTCGATCGCTTTACTGTCGGCCAATCAATTATACCGTTGTAGTGTGAAACGTCAATTCCAAAAGCATACTTACTATTCCCATGAATCAAGGTATTCTCCGTTCGGCTAGCCCATTTTTGCTGTCCCTGCTTTTTTACAAACCTTTGATTGATCAAAAACAAAAAACTAAAAGCCGCAGCCATGCAAAGCAGCACCGCAATCGTATTGCTCAATACCAACATCGTTTTAGGAAGACGCTGCTTCCATACATTGAGAATAAACAAAGTCAATGAAAACAAAAAAA
>JAIULY010000059.1 GCA_022565875.1 Schleiferiaceae bacterium
CCAAATTGGTGGGCGAAACGCTGTTTTTTCATGAAAACAATGGCTACCCTTTTGCCCGTATCTCATTCGACAGTCTTGAATTTCTGGCTCAAAATCGTGTCAAAGGCACATTATTTCTGCAGAAAGGTCCATTTATTACGATAGATAGCCTTGTGCTAAAAGGCTATTCAAAAATCCCAAAAAGTTTACTTAAAAAAGAGCTTGGGCTTACTGTTGGAATGCCGTACAACGAAAAGCAACTGCAACAACTACCCGAAAAAATGGCGGCGGTAGAATACCTTCAGATGAGTCGCCCCCCGCAGGTACTATTTCAAGATGGAAAAACAACCCTCTTTTTATATTTCGAGGAGAACAAAAGCAATCAATTTGATGGTATCGTGGGCATCAACACCCGCGATGATGGGCGGGTTACGTTTAACGGGGATTTTAATTTGCGCTTGCTCAACACGCTGAAAACGGGGGAAGATTTCTCCATCAATTGGCGCAGTCCTGATGAGGCTATCCAACAAATCCAACTAGACCTTAACCTACCCTATTTATTTGGGTTGCCGTTTTTAATAGACTTCAATTTTAATTTATTTCGACAAGATAGCAGTTGGTCCAACAGGAATATTCAAGCTGGCTTGGGATATGTTATTGCAACCGGAACCACTGTTTCTTTGGGTATACAAAATCAATCGAGTACTGTACTTTCCACCAACACAAACACCAACACCGGAAGTGTGTCGCTTCGCAGTTTTTACACGCAGGCACGCTTAAACAAAGTAAACCACCCTTTACTACCTACCAAAGGCTACCGCATAGATGCCAAAATATTTCAAGGGAATCGATGGGTTGCAGATGAGCGCCTCAATCTGGTGGGCATTGATATGAAACTTCAATATTTTTGGCAGTTATCTACTCGAAGTCATTTGTATGCGAAGGGCATGCTTCAGAGCCTTCGTACTGAATCACTGTTTACCAATGAGTTATACCGGCTTGGCGGATTAAAAACCCTTCGTGGATTTAACGAGTTGAGTCTCTTTGGCAGCACCGCGACATTGGGCACCCTTGAGTATCGGTTATTCTTGGAGCGCTTTTCTTATCTCTTTGCTTTTGTTGATGGTGGCTTCATTGAGAATGCGGTAGAAAACACCAATGAAACACCAAACGCAATATTGTACCCCATTGGTACAGGTGCTGGATTTAGCTTCCGCACGGGGGGTGGAATTTTTACACTCGCGTTCGCTATTGGCAGAACCAATGTTTCCAATTTTGACTTTCGCACCTCAAAAGTTCACGTAGGATTTGTGAATCGATTTTAAAACAATATTTTCGCAGGCAGATTGCACCGGACTACACATTTCGAATAATTCATGCGAAACAGGTCTTTATAACAGTTTTATCGCGCCAACTCATATGTTTTCCTCTTTAAAAAACGACATTCCAGCAAGTATCGTTGTGTTCTTTGTAGCCTTACCGCTTTGTTTGGGTATCGCTTTAGCGTCAGACGCCCCTCCTTTGGCTGGGATTATTGCTGGAATTATCGGCGGTATTGTGGTGGGCGCCATTAGCGGTTCGCACATTGGCGTCTCCGGACCAGCGGCTGGTCTCGCAGCTATTGTGGCTGCTGCAATTCATTCTCTTGGTAGCTTTGAGGCATTTTTAGCAGCCGTAGTTCTGGCTGGTGTCATTCAGCTTGTTTTTGGCCTATTAAAGTTAGGTATTATTGGTTATTTCTTTCCAAACAGTGTAATTGTCGGGATGCTTTCTGGCATTGGCATTATAATAATGATCAAGCAAATACCTCATCTAATCGGACTGCCCAACGCTATCTTCAAGGAAATTTCAATTACTGATTTCCTTAATCGAGAGCTCTGGATTACAATAACTTCTGAAGCCACATTATCTGTGTTTTACTTGGGTATTTCAGGTATTTTCATCATGGTTTTTTGGGATGAAATTTTAGGCAAACGCCACAAGTTTTTCAAGCTGGTTCAAGGCCCTTTGGTAGCTATCGTAGTGGCAACGGTTTTAAAATTGTGGTGGGATAACAGCCAGCTTCAGATTCCAACTGAATTTTTAGTGCAATTACCTGAAATTTCGAGTTTGAATGCCTTGAAAGGATTTATCATATTCCCAGATTTTTCAGTCATCAACCAACAAGAAGTTTGGATTGTGGCATTTGCTTTGGCGTTGGTGGCCAGTTTAGAAACGCTACTTTCTGTAGAGGCCACCGATAAAATTGACCCCGATAAAAACACTACCCCTACCAATCGCGAACTCTTTGCGCAAGGGACAGGAAACATTTTATCAGGATTGGTGGGCGGGTTACCGATTACCCAAGTAATTGTGAGAAGCTCAGCCAATGTGCAATCCAATGGAAAAACCAAACTAGCAACCATTCTTCACGGTTTTTTACTGGTGTTAGCCGTACTGGCCTTCCCGAAAATTTTGAATCATGTGCCCAATGCCGTTCTTGCTGCCATCCTGCTTTTGGTGGGATACAAGTTAGCCAAACCAAGCCTTTTCAAAATCATGTGGCAACGCGGGTGGACACAATTCGCTCCTTTTGCCGTCACAATTCTCATTATTGTAACCACTGATTTACTCAAGGGAATTTTTGCCGGTTTGATCATTGGGGTTATTGTGGTTTTAATAAAAAGTTACCAAAACTCACTTTCTGTTATAAAATCAACCCAAACAGATGGCGAAACTTTTGAATTGCATTTTGCAGATGAAATTAGTTTTTTGAACAAAGCTGCGGTGCAAAAAAACCTCAATGCACTGCCAAGCCTAAGTCATGTTGTTCTCGATTTTAAAACAACAACCTATATCGACTATGATGTGGTGGAAATTCTAGAAGACTTTGCCACACAATCTCAAAATAAAAACATTGATGTAACAGTACACCTGAGAGATAAAACCATTTATAATCCAACAAGCTATTACCGTATTTTTGAAGACCAGCACCATAAAAAAATGGAGTAACGCACTTTGGCTCATGTTAAGGAAGTATTTACAAAATGCCCCTTCACTTTTAAAATGAGATGAATGTTATTCTAATTTATTCAAATCTCTTGCGTCAGTTGGTAGGGAAAATACATCTTTCTTATTTCCTTGGTAATCAAAAAGTACTGCTGTGAGCGACCGCCCTAACCAGGCTGCTGTATCCACATTCCAACTATTGGTTTTGATATTGTACATGGGCTTACCGTCGTCGAGGTATTTGTGGCCATACACTTGCACTTTTTGCATTTTTTTAATGGGACTGCGGTTCCAGAGTACTCCTAACTCACTTTTTTCATCAAAGGGATTTTCGGCGTCCTTTGCGATTCCCGCATGAGTAATCAACATGTGTGGGGTTTCCCACTTTAACGGTAAGCCGCCAATCCACCGCTCAAGTTTTGCTGGCGAGAGGCCTTGCCTAGCAAACTCTGAAAGGGTTGCTCTAACAGCATTGTTGGGTCGCGCACTTTTGCATTGCTCTTCAAAAAGCAATTCGTGGTTTCCCTTAATAAAGTACACGTGATAGGGGTACTGTTTTTTTAACTTTTTTGCATAAAGAAAGGTGTCCACACTGTGAACACCCTTGTTAATTAAATCTCCCACTTGTATGAGAAACATGCGGTCGGGATTCCAATGGCGCTTCACCAAAGCTTTAAAGGTATGGTAGCACCCATGAACATCACCCACAACTAAAACATCCATAAGGTAATTACGCTTGACTCACCATCACAGGCATCACCAACATAAGAAGCTCCTCATTGTCTTCCATACCATCTGTTGGGAATAACAAACCTGCTCTATTGGGGGCCGACAACTCCATGCGAATATCCTTTGATTCTAAGTTGGCTATCATTTCCATCAAAAACTTGGCATTGAAACCAATCGTGATATCTTCTCCCTCAAAATTACAGTTCAAACGCTCTGCTGCTTTGTTGGCAAAGTCCAAATCTTCTGCTGAAATATGAATTTCGGTACCTGTTATTTTCAATCGCACCTGATTTGTAGACTTGTTGGAGAATATGCTAACGCGTCGAACAGAACTCAAAAAAGATGCGCGGTCGATAATTAAGTTTGATGGATTGTTTGTAGGAATAACAGCTTCGTAATTGGGGTATTTCCCATCTATTAAACGACAAACCAGAACCACTTCATCAAATTCGAAGCGCACATTTTTTTCGGAGTAATACACCGTAACATCTGTATCGGCGCTAGCCAAAATCCCTTTTAACAAGTTCAATGGTTTTTTGGGCAAAATGAGTTCTGCAGTGCCATCACTTTGAACATCCAGCACGCGGTACCGCACGAGTTTGTGTGCATCCGTAGCAACAAAAGTGACGTGTTCTGGGGTGAACTGCGCGAATACCCCTGTCATAATGAGTCGCATTTCATCATTACCCGTAGCAAAAACGGTTTTTTGGATGGCTGTCAAAAGCTTGTCGGCTGGTAAATTTAGTTTGCCGGGCTCTTCAATTTCAGGCAATTCTGGAAAATCCTCTCCATCAAAGCAACCGATGCTGTACTTTCCATAATCTGAGCTAATTTCTACTCCCGATTTATCTCCATTCACAACAAAGGTTACCGGTTGTTCGGGAAGACTTTTCAAGGTTTCCAACAACATTTTGGCTGGCAATGCCACTTTGCCAGAATCCTCGGAATTTATGGCGATGGAGGAGCGCATAGTTGTTTCCAAGTCTGAGGATGATATAGATAACTTGTTCTCCTGCACGTCAAACAAAAAGTTCTCAATAATTGCGATGTTGGTGTTCGCTGAAATAAGGCCACCTAAAACTTGTAATTGTTTTAATAAGGCGCCACTGGATACGATAAATTTCATTGGTTTGCTTTTTTCAAAAATATGAATACTGTCTTATCTGGCGTGAATGAATACAAATCACTTTTTTTATTTTTAGGTTTTCATTGGTTGTCGTTTAGACCAACTCATGAAAAAGTCTTCCACAAAAATGGGCACAAATATAATGCTTTCGAATGGTCTGCAAACCATCCTTATGAATTTGGAACAACGCTTTTGGGTTGCAATAAATCGCTCAACTGCCAAAGTACTGACCCTAGTCCATAATACTGAACCAACACAAAGCGTTCGCCTTCGATGAATGCATATAATCTATCTGGATCCCAAACAGCTGGCTCGTCGTTTTCATCGAAAGTATCTTCCGCAGCGGGAATGTAATAGGCGATTAACCGCTTGGATTCACCATTTTTGCGCTGGGCAAAAATTTCAAAGGCCGGTGTTTGAAAAGTTTTTATGGAGTCTTGTTTCGCATAAGCGCCGTCTGTTGGTATGATCTCGGCTTCATAATTAACAGCTTTAAAAGCCCCCAACATCTGCTGAATAGCCTGTGGATCAAATCCTTGCACAGTCTGCCCTTTACCATCATAAACTGTAAATGTTTCCTTATCCACCAAAACCTCAAAAGACTGCGAGGGCTGTTGGGGGTAGGTAATGGCCACTTTTGCAATATCTAAATTATCATATCCCCAAATTTTGCGGTCGCGCCACAGGTGCTCTTGGGCAAAATATCGGGTAGACAAGTACCCATTGAACCCGGGAATATAAACAGCGTACGGTTGACTTGCGCCTTTCATCATCATGTAACTCGCATTTTGGTCCATGGTCTCATTGCCCACAACAAAATGTTTGGTGCGCTTGCCATTCTGATAAATTTCAACCTCCACACCGGAAACACTCATGGCCTTCATCACGTTGGGCTGTGTGCGTTCTGGGACAAAATTTCGCAGCTCTTGACGGTACAACGTTTCCAGCAACACGTCGATTACATCCCAGCGCACCGGTACTTCGCCATTCAATTGCCAACCCGATAGAGTCTTTATTACAGTTACCTCAGCAGGCGTTTTGTCTCGAATGATTATTTTATCAATGCTTGCGGTGTCTTTTACAGTAAAGGCATATTCGTCTTGTAAGCGCTCTACCATACCCGAGCTATCTCGAGTAGTAAACCACCAAATGCCAAGAATGGCTAACACAATTACGATAAGTAAACCAAGACTTGATTTGTTTTTCATGTTTTTGTTACTGTTTTTTTATTCTTTGAAGGATTCTTTAATCTATGACTAAGCTGTTTAAATTGAAACAGTCAGCACCTTTTCTCACCTCCTACTGCTAGGTAATACACAGCTGCAAAGGTGAACTAAAAATGTGAACTAGACTAACCATTGCCATAGCGACGTTTGCGCAAAAAGACATAAATCAACCCAAAAATCAGCACTAGGCCAATAGGCAATGCTGTGTTCACAATCATCCATTTATTTTTTTCGGCGCGAATGCGCTTACCGTCCAACAAGCGAATTTTCAATTCTCGCGATCGAATTTGCATGAGGTTGGTATCGTCTAGCATGTAATCTACCACATTTAATACAAAGGCTTTATTGCCAAATTCTGTATTGGTAAATTGATCAAACCCTAAAGGTAAGGGAGAGCCTTTCGGCACATTGGGATTGAGGATATTCAATTGATTTTTCACCATATCACCATCGCCAACCACCAACATTTGTGAGAAACGTCCGGAATCTTTCACGTTGAGGCGGCGTCCCATTTCATCTTTTGGCAACAATCGGTTTTTGTACACACTTTCAAAATACCCCTCGAGAAGCACCCCTAAAGGCAAGTGCTTACTCTGATATTCCCGCTCAATGGGCGGCTCGTACATCGCGCGTAAACTCACCACATGGGGCGTACTCACAGTGCGGGAATAGGGAGAACTTCGCAGTAAAAATGTTTTGGAAACCCCCGGACTTAAAATGGTATCCACTGTGCTAATGAACTCCGACCTAATTGCGTTTAAATCTTTCACAATGGGGTGATTACTCTGCGACATTATCATCGGAAAATAGACCCATCGGTTGATGCTTCGGCGGTCATTAACACCAGCTGCCACCAAATCTTTTACCAAATTGGTATTGACACGTGCACCGTATTTAAACAACATATCGCCGATGTTCAACTGATCGAGTAAGGGCGTGGCGAGGAAGGAAGACTGTTGACTTAAACTATCCATATCCGCTGAAACAGCATCTACGAACCACAAGGTCTTACCCCCGTTCATGATGTATTGATCGAGTAAAAAGCGGTCTAAATCGGTAAACGGTTTCGTAGGCTTGGCAATGATGGCAGCATCAAAGCTTCTCAATTTTTGCAATTGTTGTAATATGGAGGGTTGTCCCGTAACCGTATCAATGACAAAATCGCGAAGGTTCATGCGTTGGATATTGTAATACTGACCCAATGAGGCGGATAAATCAGCGACATATTTCGCCTCCAATTCTCCATGTCCTTCGATAAAGGCTATGGACTTACGACGGTCCTGTACCAATCGTCTAATGGTGTTGGCTAGCGTATATTCTAAGTTTTGAATACTGCTATTGATTTGCGCCTCGGGCGGCAATGACAATTGCGGAATCAGCAACGACACGGCAAGCTCTCTATCATCCAAATAATTGGCTATAGCCCCCGGAAAAATACGAACTTGGGAGCTTGCGTCATCGCTTTCGGTCTTTACCTCAATGGGATACAAACCTTTGGATTCAAGCTGCTCATAAATTTGTTTCCGAATCTTTCTATCAGAACTCTCAGAAGGGTCTATAAATCGATATTGAATCTTCGGGTTGTAAGCGCGAAACTCATCGAGCATTTGCTTGGTTTCCCGTTGCAGCTTTTGAAAAGCTGGCGGAAAATCTCCCTCGAGGTAGATTTTAAACAGCAACACCTCATCCACGCGTTCCAACAAGTCTTTGGTGGCTTGATTGAGCGTGTATCGCTTCTCTGTTGTTAAATCTACACGAAAAAAAGTGAGTGACCCTAAAATATTCAGCACCAAAATGGCAACAATGGCCAAGGTGAAAAAGCTGAGATCTCGTTTCTTATTTGCTTTCATTAATCCCATTTTCTGCTTTGAAGAATTAGTCGCGTGGCCAATACAAATACCGTTATTAAACTCAAGAAATACAAAACATCTCTCGAGTCAATGACGCCTCTACTCATGGAGGTATAATGATAATTAACGCCCAAATTAAGGATAAACAAATCCAAGCTCCCTAGTAATTGCAAGTCTGCCAATTGATCAAAGCCAAAATAAAAGACAAAGGCCAACAAACTGGCAAGAATAAATGAGATGATTTGATTGTCTGAGAGGGCGGAGGCAAAAAGTCCGATAGCCACATAACCGGCGGCTAAAAAGAACAGCCCAACATACGAGCCCAACGTCCCCCCCACATCGATATTCCCCACAGGGTTTCCCAACTCGTAAATGGTGTAGAAATAAATAAGCGTTGGCAAAATGGAGAAAAGGACCAGAACAAATCCCGCGAAAAATTTCGCTAGGATAATTTGCGTATCAGTCAAGGGCTTGGTCAATAGGAACTCAAGGGTTCCCGCTTTATTTTCGTCGGCAAACATACGCATGGTAATGGCGGGAATCAAAAACATAAATACCCAAGGAGCTATCAAAAACAAGCCCTCAATACTGGCGTAGCCGCTATCTAGGAGGTTGAATGCATTGGGAAACAACCACAAAAACAAACTATTGAGCAATAAAAAGACAGCGATTACGAGATAGGCTGTCAGTGAACTAAAAAAACCCCGTATTTCTTTCAGGAACAAACTTATCATGGTTCAATATGTTTTTCGATCGTACTCCAGGCCTCTGCGGGCGCAGCAAAAAGGACCTTTGTTTTTGCCCAAACACCTTTAAACAAATCCGAGTGTCTGTAGTTTTCTAAATCTTCGGCTGTTGCCCAATGGCTATACGTAAAAAAGGTGGTTGGCGCTGTATCGTGTTGGAGCAATCGCAAATGCGAACAGCCCGGAAAATGGCGAATCTGCGCACAACTTTGGTGAAATACCGCTAAGAATTGAGGCACAGTGCCTTCTTGAAATTGCATTTTGACTATTCTTACTATCATTCTAAAATCAACCTAATGGTGTCGTTTTCTTTTACGTGTAACAATTTGTTGGCGCCATTGATTTGAACGCCGGCATTGACAATACCTATTTCTAGCAATCCGCCATAATTAAATATGGCGGCGATATCTCCGGGTGTTAAACCTTCACTGTGATAATTCTCATGAAGCTTTTTCACCTTGCGGTTCCTAGGCAAATAAATGGTGGGTTGTTGTTTCCCAAACACCTCATCAAAAAGCTGCTTATTGATGTTTGTAATTAAATTGCCAAAGTTATCGATATAAATGACATTCCCCAAAATCCCGGTACCCTCCTCAAAAACAGAGGGCTTGATGGCTCTTGACTGGTTTACGCAAGAGTAATCTGAACCCAAAACATGCAGCGCACCACCGGATTCTAAATAAATTGCTGCTTTTGCCAACACCGCCCAAGCAGAGGTTAAATCTTGGTGATTGCCAATCGCAAGCTGCACCACACGATCGGGTTTAAAATCCGGACGTATCATGGGTAACAACCCATTATCACCACCCAAAAAAAAGTGCCCATCCATTTCCATCGCCACCAACCTATCGGGGTAGCATTGCTCCACATTTACCAAAACTATGTGCACTGTTTTTTTTGGAAAAAAGGGATAAGCTTGTTGCAAAATGAATGCGGCCTCAGCAATTCCGTAAGGCTTTACATGATGCGACAAATCGACAATGGTAACATCTGGATTCGCAGCATAAAGCGAACCTTTGAAAGCGCCAACAAAAAAATCTTTTACTCCGTAATCCGATGTCAAGGTCAACATATGGGGTGTGCGTAATGGATTTGCAAGGTTTTCTGAATACAAAGCCCCTTGTTTCCAAGAGTCTAACGCTTTATACTTCACACCACAAAGTTATCCAATCCCTTCAATTGTGACCAAGCCTTTAAATTTTTTATCACCAAAGAAAAAGGTTTTCATACTTCGGTGGAAGACCTATTTTTGCAAGGTGCTTGTGTTGCGAATTTTAAGCCACACCAAAAAGTAAAAACCACAACATTTTCCTCGCGAAAGGAGTTATTAAAACAAAATAAAAAGCGCATACTTGATAGAAAAAGAAATTCAAATCGAAAACCCTCAGGCAATTTATGGCGCCAATAATCGCTATTTAAATTATTTGAAGGAACATTTCCCAAAATTAAAAATTACGGCTCGCGGCCAAATGCTCAAGGTACAAGGGGAAGGCGAAATCATCGCAAACTTTGAAGATAAGTTGGATTTAGTTCTCGACCACATCGAGAAATACAACACCGTAACCGAAAATCAATTGGAACGCATCTTACAAGAAGACCGCGACAAACTTCGCGAGTCGCTGAAAAGTGGCGAGGAAGTACTCCTTACAGGAGTAGGTGGGCATCTCATTCGCGCGCGAACCATGAACCAACGCGCTATGGTAAAAGCCGTAGCCAAAAATGACATGCTGTTTGCGCTAGGTCCAGCTGGAACGGGAAAGACCTATACCGCCGTGGCTTTAGCCGTTAGAGCATTAAAAAACAGAGAGGTGAAGCGAATCATTTTGACGCGCCCCGCAGTAGAAGCAGGTGAAAACCTTGGTTTTTTACCCGGCGACCTCAAGGAAAAACTAGACCCGTACATGCAGCCGCTTTACGATGCCCTTCGCGATATGATTCCACACGAGAAACTGGAATACTATCTCGAAAGTCAAGTGATACAAATTGCCCCGTTGGCCTTCATGCGCGGGCGAACACTCGACAATGCCTTTGTGATTTTAGACGAAGCACAAAATACCACCAAGGCGCAAATGAAAATGTTCCTTACGCGGATGGGACAATCGGCAAAGTTCATCATCACGGGGGATAAAACACAAATTGATCTACCAAGAAATCAGGCTTCTGGGCTGCACACAGCAACGCGGATCCTGAAAGATATCGAAGGAATTGCCTTTGTCAAATTGGACGACAAAGACGTAATTCGCCATCAAATAGTGAAAGACATTATAAAAGCTTATGACTCCGACGACGCCCAAAGCCCTACTGGCAACTAATTTCCAATTCGAAAAGCAAATTGCCTTCTATCGCGGTAAAGTGCGCGATGTGTACACCTTTGAAGGTGGTCTTTTGGCCATGGTTGCCTCCGACCGTATTTCTGCATTTGATGTTGTGCTGCCGGCAGGCATTCCGTTCAAAGGACAAGTTCTGAATCAAATTGCCAATTATTTCTTGGATGCCACGAAAGACATTGTTCCCAATTGGAAAATCGCCGCACCCGACCCAATGGTGACTATTGGGTATCAGGCTGTGCCTTTTAAGGTGGAAATGGTCATTCGCGGCAACCTAACCGGACACGCTTGGCGCACTTATCAATCCGGGAAAAGAAGCCTTTGTGGGGTTACACTTTCGGAGAACCTAAAGGAAAATCAGTATTTTGAAAACCCTATTATAACCCCTACTACCAAAGCTGCTTTGGGGAGCCACGATGAAGATATCTCTCGCGAGGAAATACTCGCCCAAGGTATCGTGTCTGCTGAAGATTACGAGAAATTGGAACAGTACACCCATGCGCTGTTTGCTCGAGGCCGGGAAATGGCGCAAGAAAAAGGATTGATCTTGGTTGATACCAAATATGAGTTTGGAAAATTGGCGGATGGCTCTATTGTGCTCATTGATGAAATTCACACACCAGATTCATCGCGTTATTTTCTGCAAGATGGCTTTGATGATTGTGTGCAAAAGGGTATCCAACCCAAGCAATTATCTAAAGAGTTTGTGCGACAATGGCTGATTGAAAATGGCTTTCAAGGAAAAGCAGGCCAATCGATCCCCGAGATGTCTTCAGCTTTTATAGAAAGTGTGTCAGAGCGGTATATTGATTTGTTTGAAACCATCACCGGGAAAAAATTTGAACGTGCGACAACAGAAAACCTAGAAAAACGCGTTGAGAATGCAATAGCAAACTTCATTGACTAAATTTTGAATCTTCTCAAAGCACTGATTACGGCCTTTTTATTTTTCGTTGTCCAAATCGTTTGGGGGCAGAAGTTGTACCGTGGGGTGAGTATGGGAGTAAATTTTAGTTCGTTGCAATTCGATGCACTCAACCCAGCCCTTGAAGAAAACGCTTTGCGTAGCGGTATTTCTCCTGGCTACTTTTTCTCCACACATTCGCGACTCAATTTGTGGTTCATTGACATATCTTCAGAAATACAGTTTTCGCGTATTGAAAATAGCTATACCGTACTTCAGAATGGTCAAGAAATAGCGCAAAATTTTCGCATAAATCGTTTAGATATACCTGTATTATTGGAGCTCAATATCGGACTCGTGCACTTTGGTGGCGGAATAGGAGGCGCTTTGAACTTTCTACGAACGAGTGACACCCATATCCAAGATTTCTCACGTTGGAATACGTATTGGCTCCTAAATGCGGGTGTTCGCTTTGGCCCGGTTTCCCTTTATGGTAGAATGGAATTCATTGACAATGCCATCGCTCAATATATTGAAAATCCGCAAAATCCAAATAATCCACCTCTAGCAACAGACTTAAGTTTGTTTCGCTTGGGAGTACAAATCACATTTTAAATACACATGAAAACACTACTTTCTCTTTTTGTTGTATTAATGACCATTGCAGCTCCAACACATTCCGACAACCTACTTCAAATTCATTTCAAGGATTTGAAAACGGTCAAAGGTAAAATATATGTGCAGGTACAAAATGAAAACAATGAACTGATAAAAGAAGAAGTCGTTCCTGTTACTTCTAAAAACCAAAAAGTGCTTATCAAAGGGCTTCCAAAAGGCAAATTAGCTGTTCGTGCATTTCAAGACTTGAATGGCAACGGCAAACTTGATATAGGTTTGTTTGGGCCAAAAGAACCTTATGGTTTTTCCAATAATGTGAGAGGTACATTTAGTGAGCCCGATTTCAGGGAGCAGTTATTTTCTTTTCCCAAAGAGCATGAAATTACAATAGCATTGAAGTGATTTGTTTGGGTGTAGAAGAATGATTGACTTTTTCGAAAAATTGACGCGTTGCTTTCCTTCATGCAAAAAAATCTAAGCTAGTCTCATTTCTTTAAAAAAAAGCGCACTTTCTTATTTTGACAAGTCCACAATCAGGGCAATTTGAGAAATCGACAATCCTAAATGAAAAGCTTTTAGAATAGTCTTCTTTATTTTTTTGATTTCCCCTTGTGCCTCTCCTCTCGCCTCTTCTAATTGAAGGCCATTTTATTGCCCTTGGTCGTAGGCGTCTTTCCAAAACCGTTTAAGTAGTTTTATGCTGTCTAAAGGTTTTAACCTGCTGCTACCGTACTTTATGTCTTTTTCTTTTACCACGTCATCTTTTGTCGTTATCGTGCTGTAATTTTGTGACCAGTTACTTTAGAGAGCTATCGTTAGCACCAACTAAAAAAAGAATCATGACATTTGAAAATTGGAAAGCAACATTTGATTACGCTGGAAGTATTGTATTGTTAGAGGGAAAGCGTGAGGTAAAGGCAAAGGACGTCCCATTGTTGCAGGCTTTGGGAAAGTTTTTAGCTGAAAACACCGAATACATCATTTTTAGAAGTGGCAATGCTGCCGGGTCTGATCAACACTTTTCTGACGGTGTAGCCTCCGTAGCCGCATCGCGTTTAGAAGTCATTACTCCCTACACAGACCACCGAAAGACCACCAATCGCGCTTACCGTACCTATCCACTTGACAGCATAAATGTAGCAGAAGAGCCGGAGGTAATCTACCATTCAAAGGCACACAAAAAAACAGCGGGTTTGGTGGACAAATACATCGCTGGCGACAAAGGCCGTTTTGCTATTAAAGCCGCATACATTTTGCGTGACACCGTCAAAGTCGTGGGAACCTCAACCATACAACAAGCTGCATTTGGCATCTTTTACGACGACCTCGACGCCCCAGAACAAGGCGGAACGGGCCATACCATGCGTGTTTGTGATGAGTGCAACGTACCCCGAATCAATCAAGAAGTTTGGATGAATTGGCTCTAAAATAAAAAAATAACCATCAAAAAAATAAAATGGCACAACGCGAAACCATTCACAGGCATCACCTCATCATCACAAAACTGAGAAAACATCCTTGCACTTTTGAAGAGCTTGCAGACTATTTGGGCTTGGAGTCGCAACTTCAAGAATATGACTTTACTATTTCTCAACGCACCTTTCAGCGGGATATTCGGCTTATTGCGAGTGTGTACAATATTGAAATTGTTTACGACAGGTCCTTGGGGAAATACAGCATTTCGATGGACGAAAACGACTCCGCCAAGGAGCTTGTTTTTGAGGCGTTTGACACCTTCAATGCCTTAAACCTGACAACCCGAATTGCCCAACACATTCACTTTCAAAAGCGCAAACCCGCTGGAACACTTCACCTACACGGATTGCTACACAGTATTAATCAACAAGTGCTGGTTCGTTTTCACCACACAAAAAATTATGGCTCAAATGAAGAACAAAGACACGTAGCCCCTTTGGGGTTGAAGGAATACCGCAGCCGATGGTACTTGGTAGCCCGCGACGAAAAAGACCAAAAAATCAAAACATTTGGACTTGACCGCGTGAAGGATCTCGAAATTACTACCGCTAAATTTACACCTCCTCAAGATTTTAGTTTGGACACTTATTTTCAATACAGTTGGGGGATTATTGTGGGCGGGCAAAATCAGCCTGAGAAAGTGGAATTGCAGTTTACGCCCTTTCAAGGCCAATATATCAAATCGCTACCGCTGCATCCATCTCAAATCATCTTGGTAGACAATGATCAAGAACTCCGCGTGCAATTACACGTGCATGCGACGCATGACTTTATGATGGAAATCCTTTCCATGACACCCGAGATAAACGTATTGAAGCCAAAATTCCTACGCGATGAAATCAGGCGAAAACTAGAACGAGGAATGCAGTTGTATCAATAGATTTTTTGCGTTGGATTTACCCAGAACCCGAAGCTAGCTATTTTAAGGCAATGCATAGTGCGTCATCACACTATCGATGTTAAAAGCATCTAAAGGAAGCATTTGTTGAATGGAATCCTGAAACTGAATGTAAACGATACCGCGCTGTGTTTTCAGGTGCAACCTGCTCAACACTTCATCTTCAATAGTAAATAAATTTGGCCCCGTGGCAGGCAGTTCTTTGCTGGCTACAACTACAGTTTGTGGTTGGTTTAGAATGATATCTAAGTACGTATCAAACTTCAAATGGCAAGACGGACACGCCCTTTCTGGAACTAAAAAAATATGTTTAAAACCAGACGAAGCAAGGAGGTACTCCGAGGCATTGACCTTTTCAAAAAGGTAGCGCAATGGTTTTTCGTGAACAGCGAAAGGATGCGCTTCTTGAAGATCCTCTTCAGTACTTGATGAACAACTAGTCAGCAAATTAGACAACACTAAAACGACACAAAACACACTACTTTTTCTCATTTTATTTCATGTTACGTTTACTTCATCAACTTCTCCTGCAAATCATTCAAATCCACCAATAAAAATGTGGTAGAATCAGATCGATCTCCCTTTTTATAGTTGGGTAGCACCAAGTGGTCTCCACAAATCCGACCATTTATATGCGCCCATGTC
>JAIULY010000060.1 GCA_022565875.1 Schleiferiaceae bacterium
AGGATCAAACTCTCCGTTGTAAAAAGTTTGATTCCCTTTATATCTATTGACTCCTTGACGTGACACAAAGCTTCTTTCTTCGCGCCTTACTTTACTACTTACCTAAATTCTAATCTTCTCAAAGAACGTTGTGATGCTTTCGTGAAAAATTTCTCAATTTTCACACAAAAAACTTTCACAATTTCAATTTTGTTGGTTTGTTTGTACCTCTCAAACAAGCGCCTAATGGGTTACTGTTTTTGAGGGCTGCAAATGTACGTGGGTTTTCTTTTCCCGCAAGTGTTTTTTAAAAAAACTTTATCTTTTTTTAACCCTAATGTAAATCAAGGGTTTGATATCGAAACTGGCAGTATCTTTCCTTTAAATACGCTGTTTCCGGTCAGAGCAAAGCCCACCAAAAAGGCAGATAACTGCTCTGGCGTCATGCTAGCTTGATATCCGGGGAATGCTTTTTCAAGCATTTCGGTCTGCACACTTCCCAAGCAAAGACTGTTAAATGCCCAGTTTTTTTCTTTGTACTCTTCTTGCAGGCACTCGGTGAGGCATACTAAAGCGGCTTTTGCCGAACTGTATGCTGACAACCCCGCAAATTTTAAGCTCCCTTGAAAACCTCCGATGGAGCCTATATTAATAATATGTGCCGATTCTGTGAGATGGGGTAGCACCACTTGCACCATTTGTGCTGGCGCCACAACGTTTACCTGATAACAATAATGAAAATCTTCTGCCGTGAGGGTCTCAAAGGGTTTGTTGACTAGCGCCCCGGCGTTATTGATTAAAATATCAACGGCAAAAGCATGATCGCTTATAAATTGACGCACCTTATCTAAATCTGATGCTATGGTCAAATCGCACGGGAGGATGTGCAACTGCGGGGTCCATTCGGGATGCTGCTGAAGGAGCGCCCCTAATTGTTCACAATTTCTAGATAACGCTAAAACGCGGTGACCCTGTGCTAGGAAATCTTTGGTGGCCGCAAAGCCAATGCCTTTTCCTGCTCCGGTGATAATGGTGTTTTTTGACATAATCGTGTTGTTTAATTTTTTTGAAAGCTGAACCTAGCCTGAAATACCTGTTGCTATGGACGTTTTTGATTTTTTGGCGTGGATGCAACGTTTTGGCTCAATGGAAAACGGCTGGTGCTGTTGCGCGAGGGATGGTAGCGAAAAGCCCGGAGGCGGGGCAGCCTAGTTTGGCTTGGCTGGAGAGAGCGACTTCAGGAGCTCCTCGGAGGCCTTAGCCAAACGGCTGCACTGACGAGGACTTGTAGCGGACAGCCCGGCCGCCTTCGGCGAGCGCGCCCACCTTACACGAATAACTAGATAGCCTCTCGAAAGCATCCTCTTGAAAACAGAAAAAGTCTCCCGGGTGGAAGACTTTTTCTACTAAGCTACCTGCGCTTTACGCGAGCATCCGCACGGGATTCTCTAGGTAATTTTTGAATGTTTGCAAGAAAGCCGCTCCTGTAGCGCCATCGACTACGCGGTGGTCGCAGCTCAAGGTAACTTTCATGGTATTGCCCACTACAATTTGTCCATTTTTGACAACGGGCTTTTCTACAATACCACCTACTGCCAAAATACAGGCATCGGGTGGGTTGATGATTGCTGTGAATTCTTCGATACCAAACATACCTAAGTTGGAAATAGTAAAGGTATTGCCCTCCCAATCTTGTGGCTGCAACTTCTTGCTGCGTGCTTTTTCGGCAAAATCTTTCACCTCAGCATTGATGGTGGAAAGGGATTTGAAATCGGCATTGCGCACCACAGGTACGAGAAGCCCATCTTCTACAGCAACGGCAACGCCTATATTGACATATCCGTATTGGCGAATTTTATCGCCCAACCAGGCTGAATTGACGGCGGGGTGCTTCTTGAGTGCTAGGGCAACGGCTTTAATCACCAAATCGTTGAACGATACCTTCGATTCTGCCGTTTCATTAATGGCCTTGCGCGCTGCAATGGCCGTGTCCATATCGATTTCTCGAGTAAGATAGAAATGCGGTGCGGTGAATTTACTCTCTGCCAAGCGTTTTGCAATGACTTTACGCATGTTGGACACAGGGATATCCACGGTTTCGCCTTGTGGGATGGCAACTTGTTGGGCCGCAGGGGCTGCTTTAGGAGCATCGGCTTTGAAATTGTCGATGTCGCGTTTTACAATACGTCCACCTTCGCCTGTTCCTTTCACTTTGGAAATATCAATACCCTTGTCCTCGGCCATTTTCTTGGCTAAGGGTGACGCTTTGACACGGTCGCTTGTGGTTTCAGAAGAGGCGTCTTCAGTAGCCGATGAGCTCGTTTCGGAAGAAGCTTCATTTGCAGGAGCTGTTTCTTTAGCCTCTTTTTCGGTTTCTTCTTCAGCATCATCTGCTGTGGCGCCACCGTTTTTCTCTTTTTCAAGGATAGCTGAAATGTCTTCACCTTCTTCTCCAAGAATAGCCAAGATGGAATCTACGGGTGCGGTTTCGCCCTCGGCAACGCCTACATAAAGGAGAACACCTTCTTGAAAAGCCTCAAACTCCATGGTAGCCTTATCGGTTTCGATTTCGGCCAATACATCACCTTCGCTAACTTTATCACCTTTTTGTTTGAGCCACGCTGCAACGGTACCTTCTGTCATGGTATCGCTGAGGCGGGGCATTGTAACAATTTCTGCCATTATTTATTCTTTTATAAAAGGATAATCTTTTTGTACGTAAATGTGTTGCCACAATTCTTCTTTGTCTGGGAATGGAGAAGCTTCGGCGAAATCGACACATTCTTTGACCAAATCTTTCACGCGTTGATCGATGGTTTCGATTTCTTCTTCGGTGGCGTAATTGTTTTCTTTGATACGGTCTAGAACTATGGTAATGGGGTCGAGTTTTTGGTATTCGGCCACTTCCTCTTTGGTTCTGTAATGTTGCGCATCACTCATGGAGTGGCCTTTGTAACGGTAAGTTCGGGCCTCAATAAGTGTAGGTCCGCCGCCACTTCTAGCGCGATCTACAGCATCTTGCATGGCTTCATAAACGGTTACAGGATCCATGGCGTCTACGGGTAAACAGGGCATTTCGTAACCCAAACCAAGCTTCCAAATCTCTGTATGGTTAGCGGTGCGCTCTACGGATGTACCCATGGCATAGCCGTTATTTTCTATCACAAAAACAACTGGTAAATTCCAAAGCATGGCAAGGTTCATCGTTTCGTGGAAAGAGCCTTGTCGCACGGCACCATCGCCCATGTAGGTAAGAGTGACGTGATTTTTGCCATTGTATTTATCGGCAAAAGCAAGACCAGCACCTAGTGGAATCTGCCCACCAACAATACCGTGTCCACCATAAAAATGATGTTCTTTTGAGAACATGTGCATGGAGCCGCCCTTTCCTCGGCTAGTGCCATCTACTTTACCCATTAATTCGGCCATAATGCGTCTTGGATCTTCTCCCAATCCGATGGGCTGCACGTGATTTCGGTAGGCCGTTATCATTTTATCTCCGTGCTCCATTGCCAAAAGGCTACCGGCCAAAACGGCTTCTTGGCCATTGTACAAGTGGAGGAAACCACGAATTTTTTGCTGGATGTAAAGTGCTGACGTTTTATCTTCGAATCTTCGCCAGAACAACATGTCTTCGTACCACTTTAGGTACACCTCTTTCGTAATCGGCTTTTTAGGCATTGTATCTCTTTTTAAGCGGGTCAAAAGTACGCAATCCATCTGATACAAAAAAAGGTCGTATCTTGTTGTTTTGTTGCGTCTTATGTTTTAATTAATAATCAATTCTATCGTTTGAAGCTTTTGAATTCTTCTAATTCTCGTGGGGTGTGTAAGCGTTGTGTATGGTAGCTCTTGTTGCACCAACAAACCAAAGCTTAAGTACCGGATAAATCGTCTGGGCCAAATGACAACGGCATCAAATCGTATGGGTCTGCCACTCTGATGATTTGGCCAACTTCGCCAAAGAAATACAGCTCGAAGGGCTGTTTGAATGTATTGCGGTATTCGAGCATGACTTGTCGACATGGACCACAAGACCCTACGGGTTTATTTACTTTGGGGCCTGCTATGCGTTGTGCCGTAATGGCAACGGCCTTGAAGGGGACATTTGGGAATTTTGCGCCTGCGAAAAACATAGCCACGCGTTCGCCACAAAGTCCGGATGGATAAGCAGCGTTCTCTTGATTGTTGCCGATAACCACTTCTCCATTATCCAATAACACCGCACTGCCCACGTGAAAACCGGAGTAGGGCGCGTGCGCATTGGCCCGGGCCGCAATGGCTGCTTCCATTAATGATTGCGCATAATCTGGTAAATCGGATAGCTTGTCGTAAACGGTATATTCAAATTGTTGTTGAAATTTTTTCATTCGATTGGGGTAAAGATTTTTGTTTGCTGAATCGCAAAGTTTCTATCGCACTACAGTTGCGATGTGTACTGTCTACGCCTCTTAGGGTTTGATTTGTCTATCCATTTAAAAAGTAGATTAACAACACAATTCATAAAGCGTTCATTCATGGTGGACAAAAAAGAGCAAAGCCGAAAAAAGGGCTGAAACTTTGTGTTTCGCCCTTTTTCAATTTTAATTTTTTAATGCCTTACTCCGACAATCCCTGAAGGTCGAAGGTCAAACCGAAGCGCAAAGTATTTTCTAATGGGCTTCTAACGGTTTGGTTTGCTGGGAGCAAGTAGGCCATATCCAGTTGTAAAAACTGGTAGCGCAACCCTAAGCCCAAGGTGAAATATTGTCTATTCCCTTTGGTTTCGTGTTCATATTGGTATCCTGCACGGAAAGCAAACATTTCATCGTACCAGTATTCAGCACCGATATTCAACACCACCTCACGGAATTCCTCGGCCATACCGCCGGGAGCATCGTTGAAAGATTGGAATACTCCTTGAAAAGCACTGGCACTGCTGCGTTGCAGAAATGTGCGGTAATTTCCTGTTCCTGGATTAAAAACACTATCCAACTGCGGTGTTGGTACTAGCAATTTGTTAAGATCTGTGTATATAGAGAATTTATTGAACTCATCAATAATCCAAGTGTATCCACCACCGATCCTCAAATTAGTTGGCAAGAAATCCGAATTGCCTGTTTCTGTATAAGCGATTTTGGCGCCCAAGTTTGTAATAGCTAATCCCAAGGAGTAATATCCTTTTCTACCTTCGTTGAGATTTTTAATGCGACTTTGATAATAAAATCCGAGATCAGCCGCAAAGGATTGCCCTGGCCTTGTTTGTAAACCTTGTACATTTTGGCCCTGTGTTAAATCTGAAAAAATATACCGCAAGGCAATACCACCGGAGAGTCTTTCGGATAACTTTAGTGAATACGCACCATCGATTGCAAACTCATAGGGACTAAAAACACCTTGTGCATCTCCAAATTCGTTGGAAAACTGTACATCACCCAAAGAAAAATAACGCAAAGAGGTAGCAAATGCCTGGCGCGATCCAATTTTTTTCGCAAAGGAAACGTACGCTAAATTGATATCAGGCACCAAATTGCGCAACCAAGGGCTATAAGTCATAGTCAGCGCACTTGTCCCATCCTCTAAGAAAGCCAACTTTGCTGCATTCCAATGTATACTATTCACATCGGGTGTGGTCGCAACCCCTACCTCTCCCATTCCGCCTGACCGAGCATCAGGTGCGATATACAAAAATGGTACTGCCGTGGTAATGGTATTTATCCCAGTTGCGTTTTGCGCGTATCCTTTCAACGCCATGAAGGGGAGTACCCCTGCTAGAATCAATCTTCTTTTCATTTTTTTAATAGGTAAACAGTTGGCAAATATAAAAGTATTAGCGTTGCAATTTTAATTTATCGCAAAATAACTAGTTTTTCGTACTCTTCGGCATAGGCATCGTCTGAAACAGCTTTCACGCGAAGGCGGTAAACATAGGTTCCCTTTCCTATCGCCGATCCAAAATCATCAAGGCCATCCCACTGTATTTCACTCACGCGGTTGCCCGTAGTTAACACTTGTTGATTAATGGTCTTGACCAATTTACCACTCACTGTAAAAACCTGAACCTGAACATCCAAAGGCTGTCCGGCACGGTTGTGTTCAAAGTGAAACTCAGTGTATGTAGTAAAAGGATTAGGGTAGTTTAACACATGCTTCAAAGCGAGGCTGGCAGACGACGCCACCACAAAGTCCAAATCGGCTTCTGACGGATTGTTAAACACATCCCAAACGCGTAATCGAACATTGTGCGGCCCTTCGGGAATATTAAAAAATGGATAAAAAATCCTACCAGACTGGTAACTGTCGAGGTCTGCGGTGTAAAAATCGTTCAGAATAAAGCTCTGATTGAGGTCGTCGTCCAATATGGCTGTGATGTCTCTGCCTATGCCTGTCCCCACTGTGTTGATACCCGACGAATCACTTACCAAGGCCAACAAATTGGGGTTTTGATCGGTAATCCCACCCGAGACAAACGATTCATCGTTCATAAAGAGATGGATGATTGGCCCCTCATTGTCTTCCGGCGGATTGGGGTTGATACCACCAATAATAAAGTCCTCATTAAACCCGGCGGCATCTATTTCGTCATTGGAGCCATAGTAACTTATTCTACCGAAATCAAAATTAAACGAAATGTCTAGTGGCACCAAAAACTCAAAAGCAAAGCGACCTTCGGTTACCGTGACTTGACCGCGATAAATCACATTATCGCGCAAGGGGAATGGAATGGGACTTCCGACGCCGTCGTTCACTAAGGTTTGTCGAATTACTTCTTTATCGAAGACAATGGGTTCTAAAATCCCATTGAAGCCCGTTTGTATTTGGTTTTGTTGATTGGCTATATGTCCTACAACGCGCATTTTACTCAAGGCCGTTACAGTATCTGCGAAGCTTGTAATGGACAAGCCATTAATGCTATCGGTATTGACTTGTAGTGGCGGCACTACCAATCGCAGTGCAGGATCGCCTAGCAATGAAAAAGAGCCGCGGTTGGGGTTTCCAATTACGCCACTTGTGTTTTTTGCCGTTCGAATGATATCGCCTAATGTTTGTGTTCTTCCGTCCACCACCGTAAACAAAGTATCGAAAACGGCATTGCTCATGGCTACCGCAGGCTGCACAAATACAATACGGGTGGTAGAAATCAATCCGATTGCGCCGCCTCGACTATTGGCCAATAACCGTTCGCCAGCAGAAACTCTGTCCGGGTCATCCACACGTGAAAAGTCGCAGGTAATGGTGATAAACAGTGGTAGGGCATTCTCATTTTGAAAGCCGTTGATGTCTTCCATGGTAAGCACGCGCTCCGAAGCCCAACCTGTGGGGCCTCCATGCCCGATAAATGTAGTGATTAAATTTCCTGCATTTACTTTGCGGAAGAGTTCAGCGCGTGCATCGGGATACCGCTGGCTGCCCGCAGAACTAATTTGTTCGAAAGCGTCGAGATAGACTTTTTCAATGTTGTAATACGGATAATTTTGGCTGATTTGTGTCGCTACATTTTCCGCGGAACCTATTAAAATGTCCTCCCATGCCGCATCAACGTCGTCTGCTACAAACAGCAAGCGATTGCGCCAAGAACCAAATGCCTCTGATGAGGAAGCATATCGAATGATTTTATCGACCATGGTGCGTGCTTCTGCCGCGTTGATAGCCGTGAGCCTGCCCACGCCCAAATCCACAACATCACGAAAAACAAACACCCCTTCATTATCATCCAACGCCCCAAAGTAATCGTCTGTTGAAAAACTACCGTAAACATCAAACGAATAGTTGGTTTGGTAAATCGGCACAAAATTGTGGTTGGGTTGGATGCGGTTTTTGTAATCGTAACTAGCTCTTCCAAACAGCAACAAATACTTTAATTTAGAATCGTTGCCATCCATGCCTCGCTCGTAGAGCATGCGCATCATATCGCGAATCGCGGTGATGTCTTGCGCGCCACTGCTAAACTCATTATACACTTGTTGGTTGGTTACAACAGCCACCTCTAGTCCTTCGCTGCGGTGAAAGTCAGCTAACCGATTAGCTTCTGACAAAAAATTGGGATGAGAAACGATGACCATCTCTACATCCGTAAGGGCATGAAGATTCTGATTGGGCACGCTCCCCTCAACTCTTGGCACATCGATATTATTTCCCGAGAGATCAAAAACGGCGAATTGGCGCAACGTGTCGTTGTTCAAAAACCATTCAAACGAACCATTGCCCAACTCATTTACAACCACTACCCCACTATTGAGGTGATCCGTTACATCGAGCACACGAAGCGGTTGTCCGCCCCCCGTACGTGTCAAAACAAATCGCGAGACGCCCGTTGCCGCAGCAGCTTGGCGATCGCGCCCAACAATCGGCCGGTTTTGATACACCAAATTCCTACGCACGGTAATGGCTATCCAATCCATCCAAGCTGTAGCTGAGGGGTTAGATTGGTTGTTAAACGTCACATTCAATGGGATCACGTTGCTAGTGAGCGGCACAAGACTTTCTCTTGTCGTTCGTGTTACAAAAGGCGAGTTATCGCTACCTGTTACATTATTAAAATCGGCAACTAACGTCTGAGCATTATTGTAAGTAACCAGCATATTCACCGTTCCTGAGGTAGAGCGAGCTATAGCACTCATGCGCAATTCGGCTGGTGTTGTCACATCAATATTAGAAAACTCAAAAGAGTAATTGTAAGAAAGGCGAAAATCAAATAAATCACCAAACCACTGCCTCCCTGTTTTCAATAGGTTGACCCGGTCGTCTTCAATGAAGTCGTAATCATCGTAAGTTGCGGTAGTGTAGGTGGGAGTGGTAGTCGTAAGATCTGGCAGTTGTTGCATGCGCTTACCTGGGCCGTTGTCTATGGTAATATAGTAATAGGCTCTGTTGTCGTATATATTAAATATGTGTTCAAATCTGTTTTCAGGAGCGTTATACCGCCACTCATGCGGTCCTTTGGCATAAAACACGGCAAAATCATTTCCATTAAAAACACCGTCGCCACCGTCGTTCATAAACAAGGCGTTCTCCTCTAAGTCGTCATAACGAAAATCGCCACCGCGCTCCGGCAGCATTCCGCCACCATTTCCATACACCCGAATGTTTGCGCTATTCAAGTTTGTTCCAGCGCCCAGTTCTTGCAACAAATCGGGGGTAATTTTAAAAACGCCCGACCGAGACACCGAAATGCGATACCAAGAACCTACGGAAAGCACACTTGAAGTAGCAAAAGTATTGGTTTTGTTGCGACGTGCCTCAGCCGTTGTTGGGATTTCTTTAAAAACAAGCCGCTCAATTTTCTCCAAATTTCCAGTTTCTGGCGACCTTCTTATGGCATTTCCTGCTATTACATACAAAGGCTTACCTCTCTGAAACTTAACTTCATAAGACAAATTCCAAGAGTTGCTAGGCGCATCTCCACGCAGCAACGCAGCCTCACGCGCCGAAAGGTTACCCGTGACCACTTGCACAAGTTCTAGCTCAACATTCGGTTGGGAGGGCTGTCGCATTTCAACAAATCGCGGGATATTGGACAGGGAGAGATCGTACATCGCTCCGTCAAAGGAAGGTGCCAACACACTTTCCGATTCCGTTAATTGAATGTCTTTCGGCTGCTGCCAATCCAGACGCACTTCAATATTTTGAGCCTGAAAATCAAAAGCATAAAACAGAAGAAAAACACAAATAAGATAGGAGTATCCAACCTTCATTTACAAAAATTTAAAAAGACAACGCATTAATCTCAAACATTAGTATAGCGCGGTGCAAACTTGACGAAAAAAATTGAAGCACAAAAAGGCGTGGCTAAAAATATTCGCTTCTATAATACTAGGTGTAATTATATAATAGCCCTATCTACCTAAAAGTTCTATACGATTTGGGCGATGGCCGGGTGTTCCGCTATTAGTCGGGTATGGCTTTGGGGGAGGTCAGTCCCGGTTCGGGAGCTTCTGGTGTCGCTCCTCACAGGCACTTCCCTCAAACCCCAAACCCAAACCCGAGCTACCGCTTCACCCCCTATCGCAAAAATCGTTTGCAAAACACACACAATAAAGCGAGGGCAAACAGAGTTTTATAAGACCCAACTCCACCCACGAAAACAAATTTTTAACAAAAAAACATTTTGAGTTTCACAGTTTGAATTATTTCGTATTATTGTTTTTCGAAAAAACACAGCGTTAATGACCGGCATGAAAAAGCTTTACATAACGACATTATTACTGACAATTAGCACGTTAGCGTTTGCACAGGACCCGCATTTCTCGCAGTTCTACGCCAACCCATTGTATCTAAATCCTGCGTTTGCGGGGTCAGAAAAGTGTCCGAGATTCAATATGAACTTCCGAAACCAATATCCTTTGGCCTCTGGAGGCATCTACAGAACCTTCTCTGCGTCGTACGATCAGTACGTAGATGGCATGAACGGTGGCCTTGGTGTCATCGTGATGCGCGACGAGGCTGGAAACGGCACACTCAATCTCACAGAGGTAAGCGGTGTGTATTCTTACCACCTAGAAGTGACGCGTAAATTCACTGTGATGACTGGTTTTCAAGCGACCTTCAGACAGCGTCAACTAGATTGGGGGAACTTTACTTTTCCGGATATGATTGACCCATTCTACGGTTTTGTAAAAAGCACTAGTGAAGTTGCTCCGGGAAACAACGTAAATAGTCACTTAGACCTTTCTATTGGCGCGGTTGGTTTTACTGAAAACTTTTATTTTGGTGCTGTATTGCATCACTTGACAGAGCCAAACGAAGCGTTTTTTTCCACCAACAAACTCCCCATGAAGTTTACCGCACATGGTGGCGCCTCCATTCCTTTAGGTAGAAAACGCCTTCACAACTCTACACGCAACTTATTAATCCCCCACTTTGTCTATCAACAACAAGGTGGAGCAAACCAAGTGACTACAGGTTTGAGTTTTGCCCGTAGCGCAATTTCAGGAGGTCTTGCTTATCGTGCAGGGTCATTCAACCCCGATGCACTAATCGTAATCGTAGGCATCGAGCCCTCCAACTTACCACTGCGGATTGGTATTAGTTATGATTACACGGTTAGTTCCTTGACCAACTCATTGGGGGGAGCTACAGAATTATCGGTCTCGTACCAATTCCCTTGCCGCGTAAAGAAAAAGCGCATCAATGCAATAAAATGTCCTTCATTCTAGTTTAAAAAACATCCAATACGTCAAACGATATGTTTAATAAAACACTACTAATTGCTTCTGCCATCGCTGGATCATTTATCATGTCTAGCTGTTCGAGCAAGCAATCCAACAGCACCGGTTGGAAAGTAAATGACAAAAAGAACGGAGGTTTCTATGTCAACCTCAACTACAAAGGCCAGCAAACAGGTCCCGGGCTCGTTTTCGTTGAGGGCGGTTCTTTCACAATGGGCCGTGTAGAGGAAGACTTCTACAAAGATTGGAACAATCAGCCCCGTCGCGTTTCCGTTACCTCATTTTACATGGACGAAAACGAAGTCACGAATGCCGACTATCGCGAATACTTGTATTGGTTGAGTCGCGTTTACGACGTAGATTATTATCCAGAGATTTATCGCAGTGCTTTGCCAGACACCCTAGTGTGGCGCAGCAAGCTATCTTATAACGAGATGATGGTAGAAAACTACCTGCGTCACCCTGCATACAACTTCTATCCTGTTGTGGGTGTCAGTTGGATCCAAGCCATGAAATATTGCTCGTGGAGAACTGATCGTGTAAATGAGCAGATCTTAATTAACAAAGGTATCTTTAATGTGTATCCAGATCAAATGGATGCGGACAACTTCAATACAGAGACCTATCTCTACAAAGAAGGGGAATACACCCAACAAAACAAAAAAGGTATCAAAGACCTCGACCGCAACTCACCTTATGGTAAAGAAGGTCGTCCGGCAAGAATAGAAGACGGTATCTTATTGCCAAAGTATCGTCTCCCAACAGAAGCAGAATGGGAATATGCAGCGTATGCCAACATTGGCAATCGTGTATACGACCGCGTAGCCGAGGGCAACAAATATACTTGGTCAGGCAGTAATATTCGCTCAGGTGAAAAAAGAGACCGCGGTGATATTCTTGCCAACTTCAAACGAGGTGCAGGTGATAATGCGGGTACAGCAGGTTGGTTAAACGACCAAGCCGACATCACCATGCAGGTGCGTTTTTATCCGCCAAACGACTTTGGTTTGTATGATATGGCCGGTAACGTATCAGAGTGGGTTTTGGATGTCTATCGCCCACTTACAGGTGAGGATGTAAATGACCACAGACCCTTTAGAGGTAACGAATTCCAAACATTCGACAACGACTATGAAGGTTATGGTATGTTGGAAACCTTACAAGAGCCACAGTACGATGCCGATTCAAATGTGATTCGTTTACCCGGTCAATTGCCCGTTAGAGCGGTCACCGCCGAAGAAAACATCAACAGAAGAAATTATCAATACTCAGATTACCGCGACTTCCAAGATGGTGATGTGGAATCAAGTATCTATTATGACAAAGATGTTCCTGAAGGGGAAGCCGCAATGTATGACTATGCCAAAACCACATTGGTTGGCAACACAAGCCGCGTTTACAAAGGTGGCTCATGGAAAGACAGAGCCTACTGGTTGACGCCAGGGACACGCAGACATTTGGAGGAAGATCAATCTACAGATGATATTGGCTTCCGTTGCGCCATGGATCGCGTAGGGTTCATGACACAGAAGGACAAACGCAAGAAGCGTGCTGGCAAAGTGAAGCGTCACAAGTTTAAGCGCTACAAATTGTAAGCAGCATAAAATATCAAGCCCCGTAATTTTGCGGGGCTTTTTTTTGAAACACAAACTGAAAAATCATGGGGTATCTCGATACATTGTATAAACTGTTTTTAAACTCGAATGGCGTTTTTACCGACACGCGAAAAGCGTTAGAAGGGGGCATGTACTTCGCGTTAAGAGGCCCCAACTTTGACGGCAATGCCTATGCTGAACAAGCCTTTAATCAAGGTGCAAAATATGTGGTGATAGACAATCCTGCATTTGCCTTTTCAGAACATTGCCTACTTGTACCCGATACGTTAGCCGCGCTTCAACAGTTGGCCACATTGCACCGCAATCACATGCCGGCAAAGGTTATTGGACTTACGGGAAGTAACGGCAAAACCACAACCAAAGAGTTGTTACATGCTGTTCTAAGCACCCAATTTTCGACATTAGCCACAGTAGGCAACCTCAACAACCACATCGGAGTGCCCCTCACCCTATTGCGTATCACGCCACAACACGAGGTGGCTATCATAGAAATGGGGGCCAATCATCAAGGCGAAATTGCGCAGTTGTCGCGAATTGCTCGACCAGAAATCGGTTGTATTACCAACTATGGTATGGCGCATTTAGAAGGTTTTGGCGGAGTAGAAGGTGTGATAAAAGGAAAGAGTGAACTCTTTCAGTTTCTCAGCGAGAATCACGGTGTAGCGGTTGTCCCGAAGCACGACCCGATAATGATGGAGAAAACTGCGGCCCAAGAACGTTACATTTTTGGTATTCCCCCAGCTGCTTGCCAAGTTACTTTTGGAGATGAGACGAGTCCTTTTGCACAAATACTGATGGACAATGTGGGGATCACCTCGCAACTTATTGGGCAATTTAACGCCAACAACATGATGCTGGCCGCTGCTATTGGGTCCTATCTAGGCATTACTCCTGACAATATAAAACAAGCTTTGGAGGCCTATCAACCAAAAATGAATCGGTCAGAAATTAAGAAGACCGAGCAAAACACCATTCTCATGGATGCTTACAACGCCAATCCAAGTTCGATGGAAGCTGCCTTGCAGAGTTTCGCAACATTGCCAGGGGAAAAGGTAGTGCTTTTGGGAGATATGTTTGAATTGGGAGCGGAAAGTGCTGTCCAACACCAACGCATCGCTAATTTGGCGGAAGCACTAAACCAAACTACAGTACTACTTATAGGAAAGCATTTTTCGTCTTGCGACGTGGCACATGCTCGCACTTTTCCCGATCGAGAAACAGCAGCAACCCATTTAGCAGCACATCCACTAGTAGACAAAACCATTTTGCTAAAGGGGTCGCGTGGGATGGCATTAGAAAAACTATTACCGCACTTATAATTTACCGGGTACAAACAGCTTTTTATCGGCGTAAAATGTGCCGCCGGGAACAATGGATGCAGCAAAAGCAAAGACATATTCTTTGAAGCGCCATTTGAATAGCGGGCCCACTTGTAGCACTAAAAAGATATACGCCACGAAAAACAAGCCGTGTGCCATACCCACTACATAGTTGGGTTTGGGCATGTTTAGGCCGTATTTTAGGTACATCGTAAAGAAAATGAGCAAAAACGAGCAGCCCTCAAGAAAAGCTACAATACGCAATCGCCCCATAGGGGATTGTAACAGGGAATACATCATAGTTTATACGTTCAAAAACTTAAACACCTCATAAATCAACACGCCGGGCCACACAATGGCCTTCAAAAACCCTACGACACCCGATAGGAAGGAGGTAGCGGAGGAAAGAAAATAAAAAGCTGCCCCTACGAATCCCATTCCGTATAAAACGCCGGCAGAGGCATCTGGTTTATGTTTTTCAGACATTGGAAAAATTTTGCGGCTAAGTTACGGATAAAAGCGGTTTCTGATGGGTTGTGGTGTCTCATTAGTCGTGGCGTTTCGGGACTGCGTTGAGATATTCATTCTTTCATTATTTTCGAATGGGTTTAAAGTTGAAAGTTTAAGGTTTAACTCACACTCATTTAAACTTTAAACCAAAAGTACTTGACGTATAGTAGATTAGGGGCGCCGTGTTCCGGTGATTACGTTTGGTTTATTCATTGCACGATTCTTTTTTGGAACACTGAGTTCCACTGAGTTGGGCACGGAGTGGCACTGAGGTTTATGAAGGTTTATGGTTCGATTCCTTCGGAATCACAATTTGAGTTGGTGGTTTCCCTATGAAATTTTCGTCTTCCTGTGGCCCCCAAACGCGCTCCATAAACTGTGAGCCGAAAGGCGCACGCAATAAACTGCGAGCAAGGGCGCAGCCCGCGCAGCGATAAACCCAAGCCGAAGGCATAAACCCCTCGGGAAACGCACCGTTATTCATTCCGCGAACATTTCCAGATACGGTTTGGGGGTTTGGAAGTTAGGAGGTTAGGCGCGGCGTTTCGGCAACTTACTTGTGTTATTCATTTCACGCTTTTTTTGATTGCACAGAGCGCACGGAGAAGGCACGGAGTGTCACTGAGAATTGAAAAATACATATTTCCCGTATCACACCGTGTTCTCCGTGAACGCCGTGGTGAACCATCAGGCATAAACCCCTCGGAAAACACCGCTTCCCCATCGCCAAATCTAAACCAAGGGTGGCGCCAGCCGCCCTGTCTAAACCCAAACAGCAGGCGACCTAGCCTGCTGCTCTAAACCCAAGCGCGAAGCGCATCTAAACCCCTCGCAGAGATAAACGTCAATGCTGCACCACCACACGTTTGTGCAAAATAGCACCCGAATGGGTTTGAACGGTGATAATATAAACCCCACT
>JAIULY010000061.1 GCA_022565875.1 Schleiferiaceae bacterium
GTCTGGCGGGGACAAGCCCCGCCCCTACAGAATCCGTAATGCAACACAATCCTACCAAAAGGGCCCGCAAAATGAAACGCTTCGTTTTATAAAGCCCTCCGTGCCACTCCGTGTCCAACTCCGTGGAACTCCGTGTTCCAAAAAAGAATCGTGCAATGAATAACCAAACGTAATCACCGGAGCACGCCGCGCCTAACCTCCTAACTCCCAGACCGTATGGAAACATTTGTGGAATGAATAACACTTCGTTTCCCGAGTCCGGCGGGGACAAGCCGTGTCGGCAACAGCACTATCCTAGCAAAAATTCATCAAAAGCGTTGGAGTGAATAATTTCAAAGGTAGCATTAGGATAGCTTTTCTGGAAACCAGAGGGTATTTTTACTTTTTTCCTGGGGTTCCATTTAAATTCAAATGCCGAAAGACTGCCGTCTCGACTCTCGATATAATCAATCTCATGACCTGAATAATTTCTCCAAAAATACGGTTGCGTAAAGTTTCTTTGGTAAGTGTTTTTTTTGAGCCTTTCGGAAATCAGAAAGTTTTCCCACAAGGCCCCAATATCAGTTCGGAGGGAGATTGGGCTGAAGTTTTGTAATATAGCATTGCGAATACCATTGTCATAAAAATAAATCTTTCTGCTGTTTTTTATTTCGTTTCGTTGGTTGTTATTCATGGCTTGCAATTTAAATACAACAAAGGCCTTCTCCAATAGGTCGATATACTTTTCTACAGTGGCACGATCTACTTGAAGTAATTGTGCTAATTCATTATACGAAACCTCATTACCTAACTGTAGCGCTAAAGCTCTAAGCAAATCTGACAGCAGCTTGGGGTGTCTAATACCCTCATATTCCAACAAATCTTTATATAAATAACTACTGCTAAGCTCCATAAGGACCTCTTTTTTGCTTCTCTCGTTGTTGAGTACCTCGGGGTACATCCCAAAAATGAGTCGGTTTTCCAGATCTCCATGCGCTTCTATATACGAAGTGTGCCTGGTCCATTCTTCCCAAGAAATTGGATATAAATGGTATTCCCATTTGCGACCTGTAAGAGATTCTTTGGTTTGGGAATGCAGGTCTAAAGCAGACGAACCGGATAAAACAACCTTAACCCCAGGCAATTCATCATGAAGTATTTTAGCCCCCAAGCCGATGTCATTTATGCGCTGCGCTCATCTATAAAAACCACTTTGTGATTTCCCAAAATATTTTGCCACTTCCGCTTGGAGAAATTCACAAGCACTTCTCGTGTGGTGGCGTCATCACCATTCAAAAAAAGAAACTCCCCCTGTTCTTCACAAATCTCGCGGAGCAAAGTAGTTTTCCCAACCTGTCTAGGCCCAGTAACAATAAGTATCTTCTTGTCACTCCATCTATCAAGTAAGGTTTGCTTTAGCGCTCTATTAATCATGGTGGTAAAATAAAATTACGCAACAAATCTACAAATTTCAATGAATTTAAAGATTGCATTCCATGTATTTTTATGAATTTAAAGATTAACTAGTAATTGAAAAGGACACAAATAAAAGATTATGCGTTTCCCGAGAGGTTTAGACGCGCTTCGCGCTTGGGTTTAGAGCAGCAGGCTCGGTCGCCTGCTGTTTGGGTTTAGACAGGCCGGGCTTCGCCGTCCTTGGTTTAGAATGGGGATAGGGATACGGCGTTTTCCTGAGGGGTTTATGCCTTCGGCTTGGGTTTATCGCTGCGCGGGCTGCGCCCTTGCTCGCAGTTTATTGCGTGCGCCTGGCGGCGCGAGCAGGTTTATGGAGTACGTTTTTGAGAATCAGGAAAATGCAAGGAGCATAGGAAAACCTCCCACTCAAATTAAGATTCCGAAGGAATCGAATTTCAAACCTTCATAAACCTTCATAAACCTTCATAAAGCTTCATAAACCTTCATAAACCTTCATAAACCTTCGTGAACCTTCGTGCGCACTTCCTGCAACTTCGTGCTCCAAAAAAACATTTTGTAGGCCATTTTTCAAAGTTGTAAAAAAGTACATTAAATTACTATTTCTGAAAGTATCTTCGTAATTTCGCCCAACAAATTACGTTCAGAAAAGGGTAACTACTTAGCGCTAAATTAACTTTTAGAGCGACATGAAAAGGTTATTCACTTTCTCACTTGATACATGAAAAACAAATATACAGATGGCTGATTATCTTAAAAGTCTTATCTTAGCTATTCTCTTTACAATCTGCTTTTGCTTTGGTTTAGCTGGCCAAGTCCCCACTGCGGGTAGTGGCAACACCCTTGAAGTAAGGACTATAGAAAACACCATTGCTGTTGGCGCAAATTGGGCTCTTCAAAGTTACCCCATCACTGTTACCGCTTGGATATACGCCGACCCTACTTCCTTCACGTCAAAAATGCCTATTGTTTATTCAAAAGATGACCCCGGAAGTAATAGAGGATTTCAATTTCAACTTCGCAAGATTAATAGTAATTGGTTTTTAGATTTTTCGGTAGGTGACGGGTCGAGTCTCACGCAGAATAGTTTAAATTCAGTGATTGCTCCGTTTTCAAAAATTCGTGAATGGACACATGTAGCAGCTGTAGCCACAGCGCCCCAAACTGTTGATATTTATATAAATGGATTGTTAGTAACTACAACGTCTGACGGCAATATCGGTACAGGCTATGTAGCAACAGGGTTTGGGTTACCACGTATTGGAGGAAGCATGCAACCGGGAATGGTTATTTTCCCTGGGTTTATTGACGAAGTGACTATTTTCAACTCCGCAAGAACTGTTGCACAAATACGTGAATTTGTTTGCAAACAACTCCCTGTAGGAGCTCCAAATTTGGTAGCCTACTATAAAATGAATGAATTGACCGGAGCAACATTTATAGATAGCAGGTCAGGGAATGCCGCTGGAACAGCAACTATCCCTCTTAGATCGGTTTCTGGTGCCGCAATTGGAGACCATTCCAATTTTTTATTAGGCCCTTTTTCTCCAGCTGATTTTTTGCAATTGATTACCGTTTATGACGATACAATTACCTTTGACAATTACGTTGGGGGTGCACAAATCATTTATTTGTACAGTGTAAATAGTTTACCAAATCACCTTAATGGTCTACCACAAACTACTTGTATTCTAGAACGCTATTTTGGCGTTTTCACAACACAATCAGCCAACGCTCCTAATCCAACAATTAATTCTTATCGAATAAGGTATTCCAATCCCAATTATTTTGGTCAAGATAATTTTCGCCGCTTAGGCAATGATGATCCACTTTGGGCCACCATAACCATACAACCTCAACCAAATGGGTTTAATTTTATCACCAATCACAACAGAGAGTTTATTTTAGCTAAAAACTTAAACTGGCAAAGTAATTTACCCGACACAATAATCAGCTGCACAAGCCCTGTAACTTTAACTACAGACAGTGTGCCTGGGACACCAATGCTATGGAGCACTGGAGACAATACAAGCAGCATTTCTGTAGCACAATCAGGTCTGTATTGGGTGGAGATTGGTGATTCTTGTGGGAGTTTTTCTGATTCGGTTCATGTGTTCATTCTTTCAGGATTAGCGAATGCAACTCAAGACTTTCTTGATAGTCAGGTACGCAATGCAAATTGTCAATATCCATTAACCCTAGTTGCGCCTGCATTGCCATTTGTTCAGCACCAGTGGCCAGATGCCAGTAATTCACCTACTTATATTGCGAATGCAGGTGATCAAATTTTTATCACTTTATTTAGTGATTGTGATACTGCAACCTCAGACACGATACTTCTGCCTCAAGCTACAAACTGGCAACCCATTATTCAACTACCCGACCCTATTTGCACTTTCCCTATTGATGTATTCGCACAAAGACACCCCTACGCGACAATGACTTGGTCTACAAGTGACACGGGCACCACCACAAGAATCTTTGAATCACAACTGCTTAGACTAGAGGTTGTGGATAGCTGTGGAATTCAATTTGACGAACAAATGATTGAACTAAGTCCGCCCAGCGATTGTGCCGGGTTGGCTACCACTTTATATATACCTTCTGCCTTCACCCCAAACGGCGATGACACAAATGATATTTTCTTGGTAAGCGGCACAAGACTTACTGAATTCCAAATAACTATTTTTGACAGATGGGGCCAACGTTTGTTTTTTTCTGATGATATTCAAAAAGGTTGGGACGGCACAATGCCCAATGGAAATCTGGCACAAACAGGTGTATATACTTTTGTAATTACCTATAGAGATTATATTAATAAATACCAAGTTCGAGAAGGAGTGGTAACCTTGTTTTAATAATTACATTGCAAAGGATTCGCAAACTGATTTCCAACATTAAACATCATCCATGGTGAACCTTCGTGCGCACTTCCTGCAACTTCGTGCTCCAAAAAAAAATTACGGAATGAATAATCGAAATGACGTCATCGGAGCACGTCGCGCCTAACCTACTATCTATCAATTACTTTTGGTTTAAAGTTTAAGATTTAATGTTTAAAGAGTGGGTTAAACCTTAAACTTTCAACATTAAACCAATCCGTAAATACATGTACAATAAATAACCAAACGTAGTAGCTAAAACGCCGGGCCTAACCCCCTAACTCCCAAACCACTCCAGTAGTTTTTTCACCACGGCGTTCACGGGGAACACGGTGTGGCACGGGGAATTTTTGTCAATTCGTTGAGTCGGTTTATCCTTAGTGAAGCTTCGTGCGTACTTCCTGCAACTTCGTGCTCCAAAAAAAGAATCGCAAAATGAATCGCGAATCTAATCTCAAGGAAACATCAGTTAAACCTTAAACTTTCAACATTAAACCAATCCGGAAATATATGCAAAATGAATAACCAAACGTAGTAGTTAAAAACGCCGCGCCTAACCTCCTAACTTCCAAACTCCCAAACCGTATGGAAATATGCGTGAAATGAATAACGCTTTGTTTCCCGAGTCTGGCGGGGACAAGCCCCGCCCCTACAGAATCCGTAATGCAACACGATTGGTGTATCAATCATCAAAAATAACCCTCCGTGCTACTCCGTGTCAAACTCCGTGGAACTCTGTGTTCCAAAAAAGAATCGTGCAATGAATAACCAAACGTAATCACCGGAACACACGCCGCGCCTAACCTCCTAACTCCCCAACCACTCCGGTAGTTTTTTCACCACGGCGTTCACGGGGAACACGGTGTGGCACGGGGAATTTTTGTCAATTCGTTGAGTCGGTTTATCCTTAGTGAAGCTTCGTGCGTACTTCCTGCAACTTCGTGCTCCAAAAAGAAGAATCGCAAAATGAATCGCAAAACGTAGTAAAAGAAAACGCCGAGCCTAACCCCCTAACTCCCCAACTCCCAAACCGTATGGAAATGTGCGTGGAATGAATAACGATGCGTTTCCCGAGTCCTACTGCGCAGCTTGCTTGTTCTTCTTGTTATGCCGATACCATGCATAACTGATGATACCAATCAACAAATAAGGGAAAAACATGAGGTATACGATACCGACATTCAAACCTTGCCCTATTTCTTCGGCTCCTTCAGAGCTAGTTTCGGCTACAGCTTTACACATGGCGCATTGCGAAAAACCAAAGTTTGGAGAAAAAACAAACAGGATCAAAGCAACTAGCAATACCAACTTCTTCATCATCGTCAAGTCAAACATTAATAATAAGGAACCATAAACACATAAACCAGCACTCCGGTAATGGCCACGTATACCCAAATGGGATACGCCCATTTCACTATTTTTTTATGGGCGGTAATTTGCCCCATGTAAGCGCGATATATGGCAAACATAGCCAAGGGCAAAACAGGGACCGATAAAAGGATGTGCGATATCAAAATGAAAAAGTACAACCCTCGAATCCAGCCCTCTCCACCATACGGTGTTGGGTCATTGGACAATTTCGAAATCACGTATGAAACTAAAAAAATCGCCGAAAGAATAAAAGCGGTCATCATCGAAAAGCGATGTAAGGCAATTTTCTTGCTTTTGATCCAAAACCCTCCGGCAATGAGTAACAAAGCTGTGGCGCCGTTTAAAACAGCATGTAAAAAGGGCAGTGAGCGCAAATCCGCATTGCCAAAACTCACTTTGAAGGTCTCTGGAAATACCATTAAAGCAGCTACTGCTATAGGCACCACCACCGAAAGCGCTATAATTGTAGGAACCATTATTCTATCGGCTCCTTGTAATTTCTTGTTCATTTCCGTTTAACTTAAAATAGCAATACTAAAGGATTATTTTTCATGCAAGTGGGGCGCCCTAACCTTATTCGTTAAGATCGATTATTGGCTGCATCTTTGGCGCGCTTGATTCGAATGGATTTTTCTTTTTCGAATTCCGCTATCAAGACACGCAAATCTTCTTTCAAATCTTTTAATGCAACGGCATCCAACACGTCATACGACCCCACAAAATTACCATTGTCGTCCACACGACTACGAATACGCCCTTCCCAATCCACAATTATAGCCGATTCGGAATGCAAAAACCCGCCATCTGCTGTGGCATCTTCCATAGCGGACAAGAAGAAATCACTCGCTGTTTTATACAAGGCATCGCGATCGCCTGTAAGGAAATCCCATTTATCGGTATCGGCTCCCAAACGCTTGGCGTAGGCCTTAAGCACCTCTTCTGTGTCGCGCTCGGGATCTACTGTAAAGCTTACCAATTGAAAATCGGGATAACCAGCGAAACGATCTTGTAATTCCTTTAAATGAAAATTCATGGCTGGACAAATACTGGGGCAGGTACTAAAGAAGAAGGTTGCCACATAAATTTTCTCACGCAAGTCACCACTGCTTATTTTTTCTCCGTCTTGATTAGTAAAGGCAAAATCCGGAATGACATAAGGCTGTCCTTCTGGAGCATCGTCTTGCACCAAATACTCAAGGGTTACAAAAAAATTCTCTTTGCTACTGTATACAAAAAAAAGATAAGCTGCTGTAGGAAGCACCATTACGGTAAAGAGAAAAAGCCACTTTTTTACTGAATTACTCATTTTGATTGTTGTCCAAATTTCACAAGGGATAGCAACGTTGGCTGCCATATAATCCACCAATAGCTATGTAACAAAACTGCCCTGCCATAAGTTGTATGGAGGGCAGTTAAAATTTCATGATAAAAGCCTTTTAAGGCTGCATGACGCGCATTGACTCGATATAGTTTCCTTCTGTCAACAAAATAAATGTCAAATAAGGAATAAGGATCAATACCGGCAAGTAAAGGGAAAAGCGCATGGGCTTATTTTCATATTTCACGTGCATGAAGTACTCTACAATGTAGAATGCTTTTACCAGTGTCAAAATGATAAAGATGTGATTGAGAATACGAGTTCCCAAGAACTGTTTTGCCAAGAATTCGGGTTGAATAATCCCCAAAACAACTTCAACTGTTGTTACGATAAGCAACAACCAGAAAATATTCCAAATCCACTTGGTGCCTTTAGGTGCGTGATCTGACATGATATATAGTATTAATGCGATTAAACAAGATAGAAGAAGGTAAATACAAATACCCAAACAAGGTCAACGAAGTGCCAATACAAGCCCACTTTTTCCACCATTTCGTAGTGCCCGCGTCTAACATACGTTCCTAACAAAATATTGTAAAAGATAATGAAATTGATCACTACACCTGAAAATACGTGGAAACCATGGAAACCGGTTATGAAAAAGAAGAAGTTGGCAAATAACGGTTCGCCATATTCATTCTCCACCATATTAGCACCTTGCACAACTTTTGCTTTGGCAACTAATGCTTTGGCTTCGCCGTGATTTACGTATTCACGCAATTTACCGGGATAACGCAGTTGCATAGTACTCTGGCTATTGAAGGCAGCAATCACTTCTTCTGTGGTGAATTTGTCACCGTGATTAGAAGCATGGCCTTTTTCCATACCGTGAACTAACTGCGAGAGGGAAATCACATGACCTTCTTGATCTGCAAAGTGAGCAATGCGTCCGTTCTCTAGTTTTATGGCTCCCTTGTCGCCTGTGATAAAGTGATACCACTCCCAAGCCTGTGAGCCCAAGAAGATACCTCCACCAACGATAGTAGCCAACATCCACCAAGATACACCTTTGTTATCTTTGTTCTCACCGGCATTAACGGCCAATACCATCGTTACTGAGCTCATGATGAGAATAAACGTCATCAAAGCCACAAACAAGAGTGGGTTTTCGCCTTCCAAAAATGGAAAATGCGTAAATACATCTTCCGGAATGGGCCATGTATTTTCATATTTGAAGCGCATCAAACCGTAAGCTGTCAAAAAACCGCTAAAAGTTAGCGCATCTGAAAGCAGGAAAAACCACATCATCAGTTTTCCATAACTGGCGCCAAGTGGCTTATTTCCACCTTCCCAGATTTTCTCTGTACTCATTTCTACCGAGCTAGCGTTCGCCATAACAAGGGTGTTTTAATTTTGGGTGCAAGTTTAACGAATAAATAACAAAAAAAGGAACAAGTAGACCCACAAAACATCTAAAAAATGCCAATAGATGCTACTTAACTCCAAACCAAGCTTATCTGTACTAGTATATCTACCTTTTAATGCCTTAAAGAAGGTCACCATTAGAGCAATGACACCTCCTAATAGGTGTAAAATGTGCACTCCGGATATGGCATACACCCAACTTCCGGCACTATTGCTGTCGCTTCCCGCGAAAAAGATACCGTTGTCCACCAATTGGCCCCAGCCTTTTATTTGCAAAATCAGAAATACAATACCGGAAAGCAAAGCTAATCCCACGCCCAGTACAACACGGCTGTTGTTATCTTTTTTAGCTGCGGCATTGGCTACAATAAGGAACACACTTCCCAAAACAATAACCACTGTACTGATGTAAAACAACGAGGGCAGCGGGAACTCCATCCACCCCCCAACTGCGCGCAGCGATGAACGACTCACGACATAGCCGCTTGTCAGCCCGGCAAAGGCCATAGCCATGCTTGCCATCGCTATCCACAACATGGGTTTTGATACCCGCTTCTTCTCTTCTTGTGTTAATTTTCCCACCGCTTCATTAAATTATAAAAATGCAAACTTGTCGATTACATAGAGTATCTGCACAACTGTGAGGTACAAAATGCTTGACAACATTAACTTCTTAGCGGCTTCCTTTGTTTGCTCGCGCAACAAAACAACTGCTTTATACACGAGGTAAACACCACTTAACAACACACCGATTAAACCGAACTCTGAAATTTGCAAGGCTCCAGTGATACCTAGGTAAGGGACCAACGAAACCAACACCAAGCCCACACTGTAAACGACCGCTAAAAAAGCAGACAAACTATCGCGCTTACCCGTTGGCAGAAGGTTATAGCCTGCTTTCAAATAATCGTCGTGCACCAGCCAAGCGATGGCCCAAAAATGCGGGAACTGCCACATAAATTGAATAGCGAACAAGGTGCCCGGCTCTACACCAAAGGAATTGGTTGCAGCCACCCACCCCAACATAAAGGGAATGGCCCCAGGGAATGCCCCAACAAATACGGCCCAACCGGACACGGCTTTCATGGGGGTATATATCAATACGTAAATGAATATGCTCAGCGCACCAAACATGGCACTCATGGGATTGATGTAGTACAGCAACCAAAGCCCCATTAAACCTACTGCCGACGCAAACAACATGGCTTCGAGCCGCGAAAGCCTGTTGGCGGCTACAGGTCGATCTTTTGTGCGATCCATTTTTGCGTCGCGATCTTTTTCAATTACCTGATTAAAAGCATTGGAAGCGGCCACCACCATCAACCCGCCTATGGTAAGCGCAACAATGACTGAAAACTGAACCGTATCAGCACCGAGCAAATACCCGGCAATGGCGCTAAATACGACACTTGATGCCAGTCGAAGTTTCGACAACATCGCGTATTCTCGCAATCGGTTTTTCACTAAGAACCCTGAAACTTCTGCTGAAGCGAGCTTTTCGTTTTTAATTTCCATTAGCCATTTAAGTGGGGCACAAAAATACATTGCAAAATCCCTTTGGGCAAACCCAAACAACAAATAAACAACTTATTTCAAAAACGAGGTTACAAGCGATAAGTTATCCCCATCATCGCTAAGAAACGCTGCACATTATACCCTAAATACAACTCGTAATCGGAAGCAATAAAATTGGATATATTGACGAAGGCACTCAGTTGATCGTTGTAGTGAAAGGTGGCACCTAAGCGCACATCTAAAAAGGCATTGAGCTGTGGGTTTAATGGATTGTCTGGGAACTCACTGGCATTAAACGCCGTGCGTGCGCCAACATAATTGAAATTGATATTCCCTTGGATTTTTTCACGCCACAAATAACTGCCCTCTACCCCAACAATAGCGCGAGGCAAGTGGAACGCATCGGGCAAGTCAGCCATCCGAAAACTTCGAAAATTGGCATGCCCCCCAATTCGCAACCCTTTGTTGTTGTCGTATGTGATTTCACCTTTTATGCCTGTTATGTCCACATCATCATAAAAAACATGCATACCCAACGCCGGACGAAGAAAGTTTTCCGCAGATGGGTCGCGATAAAATATCGCTAAATCTTTATTGGAATGGTGATACAAACTGGCATTGTAATGCAAATTTTTGGCTAAAATACCCTTTACTCCTGCAAAATAACGAAATGTTCGGCGCGGGTTTAAGGCAAATACAGGCCCTATAAAAGGATTCTGTTGACTCAGTGAATGCATGTTTTGATTCACCATCTCCCCGTCTATTCCACCATAAACAGCCAAGACGTTTCGCACCAAGGGTATGTCAATTAAGATGTTTGGAAAAAACTCTGAATACAACTTCTCATTGACACTATCACCAATTTCTAATCGCCGTGGATTGATGTTTACATTTAAACCAAAAGTGAAAAATACATTTTTGTATTCGCTTTTGATTTCGGGTGCAAATTGAATATGGGTAAACTGAAAACGGCTAGTTGAGTCTGCAAAATTTGTTGCAACATGATCGATATTGAACTTTAGATCAACGATTTCCTCTTTTACCGGGAACACCCAATCTGAGGTGGCTTTGATGTGGTTCTCTTGCGTATTGAAGGCGTCCCACAAATACCGATAGCCCAAGGAGGCTTGTTTGATATACGTGGGTTCTAGTTTTAAAGATTCCCATCTCAAGGTAGGCGCCACGGTGTTGTACCGCTGTGCCACCAAGTCCATATCCACAGAAGCCACTTCAAAATCTTCAAAGTGACTGTTTCGAAGGCCATAATAACTTATCCGATCAAATGAGCTGCGTACATCCAAGGTAAGGCGACTCGTTCGCATGATGTATTTGGAGTAGGCGTTGACCTCATTTTCCGCCCAAGTGTTACGACGAAACGCTAAGTCTTTGACGCCCGTCTGACTGCTCAAATGCCGCATGTGCACTCCCCAATTGAAGTTTTTGGAGCGATCATTTCCCAAAAACACCTCAGCATAAGGCGTGGTAAAATTACCAATCCCTACACGCACCATATTTCTGGGCAGGCGCGGCATTCTGCTCCCGGCAATTACAATTGGCTTTATGGGGTCCGGCTCAAAGGTGGTGGATAAGGCTTTGGGGCGCACATCGTAATTTACCGGAATTTTCTTGGCTGTTGTATCTTCTAACGTGGGCTGTTCCACAATGCGAACAGCTTCTTTTACTTGAGCCTTGTACGCCTCACTTACGTTAATTTCTACACTTCCGACTTTGTCGCGCTCGTTTTGCGCCAACATGGGGAGTGTTGCCAAAAACAGCACTGCTGTAAACCATCTATTGCTCATCATCGGTAGTATTATCTTCTTGGTCTGTTGTTCCTTTTTGTAATCCGCGCTCGTTCAATTGCAATTGATTGATTTGCTCGCGTTTCTGCTGTTGTTGCTCTTGCGCAGTTTCAATAGCAACTTTCATTTCTTGTGCTTTTTTTACAATCTCTTGGTTGTAATTGTCGTCGATTATAAAATCTAATGTGTACAGCGCTTGAAAACTATCGTCTAGTTTGTAAAAGTTGTCGGCCAAAATGAGAAGTGCTTTGTAACGCCATTCTTGCTGACCGGGGAAATTGTCTATTAAACCATAAATGGTTTGAGATGAAAGCTCGTATTGTTGCTGGCTATTTTGAATTTTAGCAATAAAATAGTTGGCCTCTGCTTTTGGGGCACCGGCATCCTTAGCGTCAATTTCTTTGAAGGCACGCTTGGCGTTCTCTAAATCGTTCTTTGCCATAAAGTCGCGGGCGATAATCAGGCGAGCCCTTCCCGCCAAGGCCGGAGGAAGTCGGTCGTCGGTAATGAGCAGTTTTGCCATTTCCAATTGCTCGGCTTGTAAGCCCAATTCTAACGCCGCTCTAAAAATACCAATACGCGAATCGCGGATATTTCCTTCTGTGCTGGCAATTTGTTGCAAACTGCGGTAATGCACCAATGCCTTTTCGTAATTCTTAAACAACAACTCCAATTCGGCTGCGCGATTGAGCGAACGCTCGGTAAATTCGTTTATCGACATCTCTGTGACTGCCGTATACGCTTTAAGCGCCACCTTGTCTTGTTCCAATCGATAGGCACACTCTGCGGTATAATATTGAGATTGCAACACAAACATTCCTTTTGAGAAGCGTTTCAAATAATCTTTAAAACCTTTAATGGCTCCTTCACACTGGTCCATACTATACAAATCAAAAGCTGTGATGTACATCGTGGAATCCAAACTCGCTTCTTCAATATTTACAAAACTCAAGGTCTCCACCCACGTTACATACTCCTCTATTTGGTTCATGTCGGCGTACACCAACCGGGCATACGATATGGCCTCAAGTGCTTCTGGAGTGGAGGGATACTTCTGCACCACGCCTTTTAGTGTTTCCACACTTTTGCGTTGTTCATTGGTATTTCTATAAATCACCCCCATATTCAGCTCCGCTCGTCGTATTTGAGAGGCTTTGGGATAGCGGTTGATAAAGTCTTGAAAAGCACTTAACGCCAAACCATACGACTCTTTTTTCATGTACGTTTCGGCCAATTCGTATTGGGCGTCTTGAATGAACTTGCTATTTCCCGATGAAATCAGCAGTTGCAGTTCTCTGATTTTGTCATCTGTTTTACCCAGTAGCCCCAAGGTGAGCGACCGCTGAAATCTAGCGTAATCCATATCGGGGTTGTTGGTGGTGAGATACTGTCGGTAAGCCTCTGCTGCTGGCTCGTGTCTACCTAGTAAAAACAGGCAATCGGCGAGTCGCAATCGGGCATCGGCCTTCATGCGAGGACGGGCTTTTTTGTGATCGGCGTACCGCTTAAAAGATGTTGCCGCCCGATCGTAGTCTTCTAGTTTAAAGTAAGCATAAGCTCTTCCGTAATGCATGCTAACATACTCACTCAAACTCATAGCGCCATTGGTCACTTGAAAATCCTCATATTGCTTAAGCGCTGCCTCAAACTGATTCAACCGAAAGAGGGACTCAGCAATCCAAAACTTACTCAAGGCCACATAAGTTTGATTGTATGGGTATTGCAATGCTTGCTCAAAAAGATTTACAGCATCATTAATTTGACCATTTTGATAGTGCTCTACCCCTCTAAAATACGAAACTTTTTGATAGGCCTCCTTCATTTCGGCAGTTTGCAATCCTGTGTTTGAAATGGCTATCAAAGCATTAGCGTAATCTTTGGTATTGACATACAGATTTGCCAAAAGGCGGTTTGCCTCCTTGATGTGTTTACTTGCCGGGTAGGTTTGCACAAAATCCTGAAGGGCAACAATGCCATTTTCATAAGGATTGGCCAACTCATAGTTGAGTTTTGCATAATTAAAGGCCGCCTCCTCGCGCAAAGCCTCGTCAAAGTCCATTTGTGCCGCGGCGCGAAAAGCTGTAGCCGCTTTGTTGGGGCGGTTGGTTTTAATGTAGCAATCTCCTAGGTGATAATAGGCATTTTGTGCCAATGCTGTTTTTCCGCTTGTAATGCGATTAAATGCCTCCATGGCGCCTTCATAATTATTGGTGCTATAGCGCGCAAAACCCAATTGATAATAGTCTGCATGCGTCATACGACCTCCCTCTTCTGCATACAACTCCAAATACGGCAATGCTTCAAAATAGTTGCGTTTCTTGAAATAGGCCTCCCCCACCAGTCGGGAGATTTCTGGACGTCGCTTTACCGCATCGTTTTTCAGTAACGTTTCGCCAGTGGCAATCACCTCTGTATAATTTTCAGAGCGGTACTGTATCTGTACCAAATAATACGGAACAACCGGACCAAACTGTGGATCATCGATGAGTTCGGTAAAGTTTTTTAACGCCGTTGCTGTTTGATCTTGACCATAGGCGATATGTGCGTAGTAGTATTTGGCTGCCGCCGCGTTCTCCGAAGATTTGTCGTCCTTTATCTTCGCAAATTGCAATTGCGCCTCCTCTTCTTTCTTGGTCATTAAATAACTGTAGCCCAATCGAAAGTGGTATCGACCTCGGTCGGATTTTGCAACATCACGTGGGTCTAATTTTTCAAACCAATAAATGGTCTGCCGATAACTTTTGCGATTGAAAAAATAATCGCCAGCTTGAAAAATGCCTCGGGCGGCCAATGGACTTGTGGGATGGTCTGCAATGAACTGAGACATGAGCAATTCCCCGTCCTCATTCATTAAAAAAATGGCACAAAGCGCTTTAAAGTAATGCGCCTCCGTTTGGATATCCGTGTTCTTGTCCGGATTTTGCCTCAAGACAAAATCAAATTTTTCAGAAGCTGCTACAAAGAGGTCTTGCGAAAACAAATCGCGCCCTTCTTCCATTGTTTTGCGCAAGCTCCTATCCCATTCCGATTGCTGCGCTGTTGCCATCAAGCAAAGCAACCAAAGAGAGATGAACCAAGTAAAGTGACGTGTAGACATCGTGTTTTGTGTGTAAATTGAGCCTTTAGGACAACAACGCAATTTTTTGGATTATCCTATAGCGATACAAAAGATTATGCACAAAGAAACGGCTTTGGAAAATGCAAATTTGGGATGGGTTCTAGAGTTTTTGAACAATTTTTTTGATGCTTTTTGATGGCGTTGTTGGATGTATTCTGCCATGCTGTTCATGAGGTTTGGGGCGGCGTGTTCCGGTGACGGCGTTTGGTTATTCATTCTGCGATTCTTTTTTTGGAACACGGAGTTTCACTGAGGAGGCACGGAGTGGCACGGAGGGCTTGGGAAACGTATAGTTATTCATTCCACGCATATTTCCATTGGGTTTGGGAGTTGGGAAGTTAGGGAGTTAGGCGCGGCGTTTTCGGGACTGCGTTGTGTGACATGCATTCTTCGATTATTTCCGAAGTGGTTGAAAGTTGAAAGTTTAAGGTTTAACTTAAACTTTAAACCTTAAAC
>JAIULY010000062.1 GCA_022565875.1 Schleiferiaceae bacterium
AACAAAGAACCTGCAACGGAAACACCCGCTTCGCCTCTTTGGTTTCCTTGAATGCCAATTAAATGACTATTTCTAAGGGTAATATTTGAGGCATTATCGTCAATGTGAACAGCGTAGCGCAGGTTGGCCGTGGCTTCTATATTTAAACTATCTATAGTGATAAAATCCACCCCAATAATACGCACAACAGATCGTTGCTGATTGGATAACGCGGATGAAAACAACACATTTCCACTTCCAATTATAGTTATTGTTTTTGATGCGTTTGTTTCGATATCGACGAAGGTTACTTGCTCATCTAAAGGTGAGAGATTTGGAGCCAAGTTTAAAGTTACATGTCCACATAACCCTCGGGTTTGCAATGCCGAAACGAAGGCTGTTATGCTTTGATAATTGGTTGTTGTAGCTGGCGCTGCCGGATTCATGGTATAACTGCCCTCCATACCAACACGCGTTGCAGGGTACCCCAAAGTTTGATTCCCAAAAGAAAGAGGAGGCGTAGGAGTACTCGCTATTACTTCAAATTCTATATTATAAACAGCATTAACCACAAAGGAGAAGGGACCGGTACTCACGGTTTGTGGAGTCCTTGGTGGGAATGGCTGTGCAATGACAATGGTATCTATGGGTAAGCCGTTCACTCGCCTAACTAAGGTAACCGAGGTCATAGTATCAGAACCCAAATTGTCGATTACCAAAAGTAAGGGGGTGGTCCCTTGGCAAAGAATACTGTCTAATGTAGGCGAATTTACAAGATCAGGAGCAACGCCATTGGGCACGGAAAATTGGTATGCACCTGGAGCTGGATTCACAGGTCGGGCAACACCCAACCGGTCGAGAGGTGCAAAAACATTGAAGTTGGCACCAATAGAATGAATGGCTCCATTCTGAGGTATAAAAGCGCTATCCTGGTTGGCTGCTCCAAGGTAATTCGGGTCATCAAAACGAGAGTTACTATCAAGCCCTTCGCCTTGTTGCCAACTGCCCAGCGTAGCATATTGTCGATTTAGACCAAAAACACCAATAAAGTAGTTCCCCACTCCGGGATTGGCATCGTAAAACACATTGTTATCTGTTGGAATTACAGAGAATGCCCCTTGCGTAAAATTCAATGCGAAAAAGGATTGTGACGCACTTGCCAAACGACCGCCAAAAATATTATTGGAAATAGCACAACCCATAAAATTTTGTGACGAAAAACCGCCAATGGTAACAACGCCGTTAAAAGTCATAAAGTTAGTAGTCGTTGGCGCTGCTTCCAATTGAATGGTGTTGTGAACACATTTCACATATCTGTCTGTCCCTTGCAAACTCACTCCTGACACATTGCCCCGAAATAGATTTTCAGCCAAAATCAAATTATTGCTAATAACAGATACAGCTGTGGGTGTGCCAGGGTTATTTATAGAGCTAATGGCAACAGCAGAGGTACTGAATGATGTATTTGTTGGAAAAATGAGGTTGTGAAAGTAATTGTCATCAATGCGGTAACTGGTATTCTCTATCGCGGAAACACAGAATGCACCAGCCGACAATAAATTGGTAGTGCGTGTTGCTCTTGAAAATTCATTTTGAAGAATTTGTGTGCCGTTTGTAAACTGAAAACGAATACCAAATTCTTGAAAATCCAAGATCTGGTTGTTCTGAAAAACAATTCCTGACATGGGTGTATTGACATTGGAGGCGCGCAACAAAGCGCCATAGCGCCCCCCCTTAATAATGGTATTCGCAACGGTTAGTCGCTCGCAGGGATTGGGAGTACCATCTGTTATCGGCGATTGATTGCCATTAAACCCAGCTATGCCATAGAGAAATTGGGTGTTATTAATCGGCATTTCCAAAGTACAGTTTTGGATGGTGTTATCGGAAGCGTTGTTAGTCAATTGGATACATTTAACGCTATTGCCGCCTAAACTAGCTGGAATGTGTACCGAAAAATCGTTCAGCGTAACGAATTGAACGTTATCAAAATGGATAACCCCGTGCTCAAACGTTGTCCGCTCCGGCACCAATTCAGCCCCGTTACCATTTATAATCAGTGTATTGGTTGCTGATAATCCAGCGATATCCACCAACTTTAAAAAATCCGGTAAAGGTGAGGAAGGATTGATATAATTGACAACGGTTGGCAGGGTAACGGGTGCGCATTGTAATAAGAAACTCAACTGCCTATTGGTGTGCACATTGGAAGCACTGATTGGGACAGTGGGATTTACGGTAATCGCATCAGCTAATGCCGTGATTGGTGAGACAAGCAGTGACAAACTAGTATCTGTAGAAGCGCCACAGCTAGCAATTAAGCGATAGAAAAGTGTCGATATTGGAGAGACAGCTACTGCAGGCGTATTGGATCCAGAAATGTTACCCCAAGCCGTTTGATCGGAAGAGGATTGCCATTGATACTGCATTCCTGGTCCTGTTTGTTGAAACGTTGGAAAAAGCAACACTGATTTACCTAAACAAGTCAATTCGTTGGAGGCAGCTACCGAAAGGATAATTGGGGGGGCTATGCAAGCTCCTACGGTTTGAACGCGAACCGAAAAATCAATAATTTCGCCTTGATTACCTCCACCACTACACGGAGAGACATTGGTATTTGACAATTTTTTTATGCGCATACGGGTGTTGCCAATAGCGGCCCCAATTGGAACGGTAAACGACGCCATTACCGCGGCCCCCGAGACTAGAACGGTGGAGGAGTTCCAAACTTCCATTTGAGCAGTAAAGTTTCCCGCAAGGTTCCAGTCTACAAAAACAATATAAAAAGCAGGGTCTACAAAGCCATCCATGCCGGTTAATACCAAGTGTATTTGATCGCCAGGACGAACCGCTAGCGTATCGCTTGTTTCGTTGCGATAGCCATTTGATGTGCAAGACCCTGAAAATGTATAGTTCAAATCTTCAACAGCATTGTAGCTTTTTACAACACCAATTCGGTTATCTGAAAAACAACTCGTGTTTATTGGCGTGCAATATTGGCCATAGGATAAGGCACTGATGAAAAATACAAATACAATCAAGTAACTATTTCGCATAGATAAAATTTTCGGTGTACTCCCACTGATTTACCACGCCACAAAATTGGGAATTGAAAATTGAGCTACTGACCCGAAAAAACAAACGTGCTATTCCCCAAACTTGACGCGTGTCAATCCCAGCAAGCCGACCCAAAACTTTGGGAGGCTAACCGTAGTCGTAACACCTCTTTTAATTGATGCGATAAAAATAGAAAAACCACCCTCTCGTTGTGCTTAAAAATTAAAAAAACACCTGATTCAGAAAGTTTTAATGGGTTTCATTGTATTTTGTAATTCACATAAAACAAAACCAAAAACAACCAAGGTTTATTCCTTCAAGCTAAGTGACATTATTCTTTAATTGGGGGAATAAAATTAACCCGCAACCTCGGGACGGTTGGTTGATTTGGCTCCCAACACCCGCCAAACTAGCAATGCCTGCATCGTAAAGAGTAAAAAACTGACCACAAGATGTGGTGGCTGTGCCCAACCCGGCATGTGTCCATAAGCCAAAATAATTCCGATTAGAATCTCGAGGCCTAAAAACATTGCAATAAGAGAATGTAGGTTGCTCCAGATTTGCAATTGACGGATTTTAAGGAGTACATACCCATTTATCAAAACCAAGAGAATGCTAAAAGAACGATGAACATAAAACATGTAGTCTAACTGATCAATCCAGTGCACGCGGTTCACCTCTTTAAAGTAGAACATGATTTCGTCCATCTGCTCCCGAACTTGCGTACCCAAAAGGATCTGCAACAAGGTTAACACTAGAGCTCCTACAGCTGTTATTTTCAAAGACTTAGGTAGGGCAAGACTGTAATTGTACTTTTCTTTTACCAAACCTAAAATACTTGTCATTACAAAAACAAGCAGCAGGGCCCCCAGCATGTGAATGGTGATTTGCCCAGGAATCAGATGCCCGTCTACCACTACTTTGCCCAACCAGGCCACCAAGCCTAGAATCACCAGCCCTGAGGTTGCAAGCAAAGGGATAATGGGCCGATGTCGGAACTTCAGCCAAGAAATCCCAACAACAATCAACATGGGCAAGCCCGACAAGGCTCCAATCAGCCGATTGATAAACTCAATCCAAGTATGATGAACGACAAAGTTTGCATAATTGTGCTTAGAGTAGGGCTCCCAATTGCCAGTAGCAAACATGCTTCCTGTTGTAAAAGAGGTTTTTGCCACGAACAGCGTGCCGTTGTGGATAATCATTTGTCCGCGCTTGTATTCCCTTTCGGGGTGCCAATTGACCTGGTGCATTTCTGTGGGAGGAATCAAGTAGCCGAAACACTTAGGCCAATCTGGACACCCCATACCACTGCCAGTAGATCGTACAACGCTACCTGCTAAAACAACTAACAAAAAAAGCGTTAAGCCAATAGTAGCCCAACGTGTCATCAACGCATTTGCCTTCAATTCAAAAGAGTTTTATAGCGGAGTTGCAGAATAAATGCCGTTATAACTTTCATTAACAGCTTGAATCACAGCATCCGACTGTAGTAGATTGTTGTCAAAAGAAACTTTAGCCGTTTTCGTCTCATAATCCACTTCTGCGGAGGCTACGCCCGGTAAATTTTGCAACGTTTTTTCAATGGCTTTTTTACACCCCATCTCGCAGGTCATGCCGTCTACGGCAAGTGTGATTTCCTGATTGGCAACAACTGTTTCGCTACCTTCCGCAGGAGCTGTGTTGCAAGCTGTGGCTAATGCGATAGAAAAAATGGCAATGCTTAAGAATCGTTTCATGTGATAGTGGTGTAATGTGTTAAACCGCAACGGGAGCTTTGATGGCTGGGTGCGGATTGTAATTTTCTAATGTGAAATCCTCGAAAGAGAACTTAAAAATATCATTAACAGCCGGATTGAGTTTCATGTTCGGCAGCGGGCGAATTTCGCGTTGCAGTTGTGTATTCACTTGTTCCAAATGGTTGGAATAAATATGTGCATCACCTAAAGTATGGATGAAGTCTCCAGGCTGTAAGCCACAAACTTGAGCCACCATTAGCGTAAGCAAAGCATACGAAGCAATATTAAAGGGTACACCGAGAAAAATATCAGCGCTTCGTTGATACATTTGGCAACTCAATTTGCCATTCGCTACATAAAACTGGAAAAAGCTGTGGCAAGGGGGCAATGCCATTTGATCTACAAAGCCCACATTCCAAGCGTTTACAATAATGCGGCGCGAATCGGGGTTCGCTTTCAATTGTGAAATAACTTGGCTGATTTGATCGATTGCGCCGCCATCAGGGGAGGGCCAACTGCGCCATTGATAGCCATAAACAGGCCCTAGATTACCCCATTTTTCGGCAAAGTTTGCGTCATCTGCAATTTTTCTAGAAAAGTCTCTGATACTGCATCCGTCGTAATCTTCACTTTTTCGGTATTTTTCAAATGGCCAGTCATCCCATATATGGACACTGTTTTTTGCCAAGTATTCTATATTAGTTGCCCCTTGTAAAAACCACAGCAATTCGTGTATAATGGATTTTAAGTGCACTTTTTTAGTCGTCAATAAAGGAAAACCCTCTTGCAAATTAAAACGCATTTGATACCCAAAAACGCTCAAGGTTCCTGTTCCCGTTCTGTCGCCTTTTAGAGCGCCGTGCTGTAAAACATGTTGAAGAAGGTCGTGATATTGCTGCATAGTAATTCTATAAATCGCTTAAAACAAAAAGCCAATATTCAACAAAACTTGCGAATGTTGATGGCGCAAAGGTACGCCTTGAAACTCCCCTTCCAACGATGTAAAAGCGGCATTGTAACTAAGGTCTGCATTAAACTTACCGATGGTAAAGCCCGTGCCCAACAAATACCCCAAGCTAAAGGCGTCAAAGGTGTCACGGTAGCGCTCATTTATTGTAAGGCGACTGCTTACCCCACCCTGAAGGCGAATAAAACGCAAGAGTTCAAAGCCAAATAAACCGTTTAATTCGGCGGCAGATTGGTTGAGGTCATACGAGAAATTGTTATCGCCGAGAAGCGTAAAAGAACTTTGATTAAAGTTGGTTTCAAACTGCAAAAAATGGGTGCGATCCATAAAGTAATTCCGGTTGACCAAGCCAAGGTGCCAACCATCATTAACGCGCTGATCACTCACAATTTGCGCCACCTCATCTGCTGCTTTTCCGACGCCAATACTCGAAAGGCTGTAATTGACGCCTCCCTTAAAACCAAAAAAAGCCTGCGCAAATAGCCCACTGTGAAGCCCCAATCCCAACACAAAAAAGCACACTAATCGAAACCCGAATTTTCCCTTCATCACACTAATTACTTGTTATACGCTAACTCCATATCCAAACTGTTTATTGCAACGGGATGGTAACCAGAGCGAGCTGTTTTATATATACTTTTTGCCAGCTCCTTTTGTTCGTTCGCCAAGAGAGAACGGTAAACGGGCATCAAAAATTTCCTTCTTCCCACTTCGTGAAGAAATTTTTCCATTTGAGGGTAAGCTGGTTTATAACGGTTTTCGATAGCAGGCACAAACCAAGCGGCCAAAATCTCCGCATTTCCAGAGTTCGTAAATCCGTAGGCATTGTCGAGTTTTGCCAGTTGTTCGCGCTTGAGTTTTTTAGGCAAATTATTGATAAAATGCAACCATTCATGAGTGGTCCAAGCTGCTGTTTTTTCTTTTTCGGGCAGTTTGTTTTCAGCGGCAAACAATTGTAGCGCTACGTCAACAGCCTCAAAACGTGAAGGGTTGGGTTTGGGGCAGTTTCGCGGCAATCCCGTCTCGTATATCCAATCGTGTACCCCTATCTGTTTCACTTCCTCAGGGCTGAGCAGTTCATCTTCCAAAATGGCAACAAATCGCTCGGTGTCCATCGACTGAAACTTATTGTTTTCAAAATAATTGCGCAACCAAACATCAAAACGTTCTCGACCAACGGTTTCTTCAACAAGTCTTAAGAAGAAATACCCTTTATCGTAAGCAATAGCGGTTACACCATCGTCAGGGTTGCGTCCTTTTAAATCAATTTTCAACCTTGTATCCTTAGGGTTGTCTTTCATGAATTCTGTGATGGTATTTTGAAGATCTTGCCAACTCAAGTGCGCCAACATTTCTGAATAATCGCGGCCGTAGATAGCCTCCATTATACGATGTTCAAAATACACCGTAAATCCTTCATTGAGCCAGAAGTCATTCCAGGTGGCATTAGTTACCAAATTCCCACTCCAACTATGCGCCAATTCATGGGCGATTAGCGATACCAAAGATTTATCGCCAGCCAAAATAGTAGGGGTAGCGAAAGTAAGAATAGGGTTTTCCATACCACCAAACGGAAAACTTGGCGGCATTACTGCCACATCATAACGCCCCCAAACGTATGGGCCGTATAACGCCTCGGCGGCTTCGAGCATTCGCTCCATGTCTTCAAACTCAGCCACTGCCTTGGCTAAAACCGATGGCTCTGCATAGACACCCGTGCGTTTGCCTATGGCTTGAAACTTCAAATTCCCTGCGGTTAGCGCCATCAAATAAGCTGGGACAGGAATATCTTGAACAAACGAATACGTGTTTTTCACGTTCTTTTTTTGTGGATTTACCGCGCTCATAAGCGCTAGCATACCATCGGGAACAGCCACTTTTGCTTTGTACGTAAACCGAATTCCCGGGCTATCTTGACAAGGCAACCAAGTTCTAGCCAGAATGGCTTGCGATTGTGTAAAAAGAAAAGGGTGGCTTTTATCAGCTGTTGTAGCCGCTGGGAGCCATTGAAGCGCAGCTGCATCTGGTTGAGTTGTGTAGTAAATTGTGATGGGTTGTTTTTCTAAAAGGGGCAGCATTACACCTAAACGCTGACCTAAAAGCGGATCATCCTCCGTAATCAAGAAGGCAGCCTCGCTTCCATCATCATAGGTGACGGAGTCAATGGCAATTCCATTGATGTCTAAAACAAGTTCTTTAGCAGCTGAATCTAACACTTCATAGGCCCAAGTAGCTTTTCCAGTTATCCGCTCTTCATCAAAGTCTAAGGCAAGCTCCAAATCCAGGTGTTTCACCACTACCCCATTAGGCTCGCTAAAACTATGAGGATCCAGCGGATACAACAAAGAATGTGCTGCGGCATCACCTTGAGTGCCTACCGTTTTGGACTTTTTAGCGGTGGTGGCCTCTTCATTTTGACTATCTACTGGCGATTGACAGCTTGAAAAAAGAATGAGAAAAAGAAAAAGACAAGCGAAAGCTTTGTGCATGAGTATGTATTTTTGCAGCATTAATAAAAAAAGCACCTTGGCCTTCTGCTAGATAACCAAGTTATTAAACCGAACCGCAAAAGTAAAAAATTTGTAGCTTGCAGCATGGAACAGAAACAGATTCGATTTAGAGGAGACTCAGGAAGTATTTTCCTCAATTTAGTTGTCAATACGCTTAGTGTTTTCATTGTGGCGCATGGTCTTCGCGGTGTCCATGTGGATGATTTTACCACCGCTTTGATCGTCTCTATCATTATGGGGCTGCTCAATGTTACCATAAAGCCACTCCTAATTCTATTAACCCTTCCCATTACCCTGTTGACCTTTGGGTTTTTCCTGTTAGTAATCAATGCTGTAATGATATTTTTGGTTGCTGGATGGGTGGATGGTTTTGCTGTTGATGGCTTTTGGTGGGCTGTATTTTTCTCCATTTTACTATCAATAGTCAACAGCATACTATTTGGTTTAGGGCGTAGAAAGTAATTTCTCAAACTACTGAAAATAAAAAAAGCACTCTTAAAAAGAGTGCTTTTATTGTATTAGCAATACTGCCTAACAGATTATTTTGCTGTCAAAATTTGAGCAATTTGGTAGAAGAAATCGTTAGAGCTACCGCCACTAAAACGACGGGTATGCAAAACAAATTTTCCTTTTTTGCTTCCTTTTCCTTTGAAAACAAAGAGTGTTTGTTTGAAAGTTGTCAAATCTGGTGCAGTCATATCGTAATGATCCTCGTCTAACTGGTAGCGCTTGAAGAGCCATTCTCTATCTTCTTCAACCAATTCTTCGGAAGTGGCTAAAATCACGACATCGAAAGAGTCAAAAAATGGCATTTCCATCAAGTCTTTGCGCGATTGCTCCATAGGAGCAATTTTGTTGGCTGTTGAGCGGGTAGCGTCCAACACCATCTCAGAAAAGAACATATGATCTAAAACCAGGGGCTCATGGATCAGCGTATCAACCAACTCCATTTCCATTAAAAGGCGTTGGAAGTTACAGATAGCTTTGCCCATGCCTCGGTTTACCGGAAGTTTGTTGATACATCCCATAGGGTTGTTGTATCCTTCTTTGGTTCCAGAAATTTTGTGGTTGCGATCTACAATCCCTTTGGAAATCATTTCATTCCAGTGTTCTGCATTCACAGCGCGTTCTTTTGCAAACTCACCTGCATTGTTGATGTACCAATCTACACCATTTGCTAGGTATAAAATTTTTGCGTTGGGATTGCCGAAGCCTACGAAAGCTCCGTGCTTGTCGCCTTTGTTGTGATTTGCAAGGGCCGCTTTCGCGTAATCCTCGAAATCTTTAGTAAATTTTGACATATTAAGGTGGTATTTTTAATTGTTCGCAACAAATGTAATGCAATTTTACTAACAGTCACAATTCAAATGCTTTTTTTTTGCCTCCAACAAAAAAAATGACCCTTTTTTAAGAATGATTGCGTTATATAAACTTTTATCTCAAAGCATCCTTGCCTTTTGTTCCAAGAAAAAAAGCTTGCACCCTTTAGGCCGCAAGCTTTTCATTAATTCGCTATTTGAAATTTAGGCAAAACGCTTCTAGTGCCAAATTCTGGTGGGATGATAGCTGTTTGTCTCCCAATTAACAGTCAACAACTTTAGAGCTAGGAGGTCATTCCAGAAGGGTTTTCTTGAAAACATTGTTTTTATTGGTACAAGGCAAGGATTTGATCTGCCGCGGCTTTTGTTTGCACTTTGGTGATGACATGCTCAATCATTCCCTCCTCGTTTATTACAAAGGTTTCGCGATAGACGCCTTCATATTCTCTTCCCATGAATTTTTTCAACCCCCAAACACCATAGGCTTGGATAACTGTTTTTTCCTCGTCTGCAATTAGTGGGAAGCTCAATCCATATTTGGTAGCGAACTTATCATGCTTTTTTACAGAATCCGGAGAAACACCGATGATTTCAAATCCTTTGGATTGTAAAGTCGATAAGTTGTTATTGAAGTCGCAGGCCTCTGCAGTGCAACCCGGCGTATCGTCTTTTGGATAAAAATAAAGGACTACTTTTTTTCCCTTATAGTGTTCGTTGCTAATGGCATTGCCATGTTGATCTACTCCAGCAAAAGATGGAGCTTCATCTCCAGGTTTTAAATGTGTCATACTGTGTGGTTTTTGTTGTTAACAGGTATGTTTTAGAAATTGTTGCTGCCTCAGCGTAATTCTGCGACTAAAAAACTCAATGGCAAAACTACGCATTCGCATCAAAAGGTCATTATTTAGAAAACCTTAACCTATGCGCGGCTTTAAAGAGTATCGCAAGCAACGAGTTAACCGCACAAAGGAACCAACCGGAATGCTTTGATTAAAAAGAGTATCGCTTCTCAAAAGCCTTCCTCCCTATCTGAGGAACACAGCAAAACAGTATTCAGTGCCTATTTTGAAGTAAAATAAAAACTGTAGGAGATATTCAAAAGATGATCTGTGGAAAATATAAAACCAGAAGGTTCTCGAAAACTGTAAGCACTGCTCAAATACCTAAATTCCAATTTTAAAAGGCCCCTGTTTTGATCGCCATATTGGATTCCTGCTGCAAAGCTGTAAACTATATTTTGTTCCATTGTTCTAATGGGAATGATTATACCTTTACTATCTCTAAATAGCTCTGCTCTGCCATAAACTCTAAATTCATCAACCAGACGGGCACGAGCAACAATCTGCGGTGTGTACCAAAAACCCGCATTTTCGCCAAAGTGTTGCACGCCAACATCAAAAAGCATTAAAAAATCAAATCGGTTGAAAAGATCATTTTGTTGAAAATAGAAGTTGTGAAAAGAACGCCACCCTATCTCACCCATAACGCGTTCTTGCCCGTGATAGGTGCTGTAATTCCAGGTTTGGCCTTTTTGGTTGCTGTAAGAAACTTGCGTACCGAAGCTAGGCATATCCGAAGCGGTTTGGGGAAACAACTCTTGCCAACCATTGAGAACAAGAAAGGCAACCTGAAACTGAGGGGTGATGGCTTTTGTAAAACGCATGCCGGACAAGTAGTACGGTGAATTTTCTGCTGCAATACTTCTGGTTAGCGTCAAATTTTCATGCTGAATCAATCCTTCCGCCCCGATATGCGACTCAAACACACCTACATCTAGCCAAAGTGTCTGCTTGGTGTCTAGGGCAATTCCAAAGTTTGCTGTGTAAAAATTGCGAAACACTTTTGGTTCATGGCTCAAATTACTAAACACATAATCGCCAATCATGAGGCCCAAATTCCCGCGGAATCGGTGGTTTTTATACTTGGCTTCCAAAACCAATATATTCTCGGAAAGTTGGTTCGCTTGGGTATGATTGAATAGGTAGGGCAGTGTTATCTGGGGTGCTTCAGGGTCATTGAGGTCAAAATTAATGTATGTGTCTCCAAAAAAACGCAGTTCCCAAGCGTCGTTTTGCTCCTGACCATATCCTGACAAGCAAAAAAGCAATACAACAATTTGAATTCCTGTTAAAACCCAGGAACCTGAATACCTTTCCATTTCCTATATATTTCCATAGCATACAAATCTGTCATGCCACTCACATAATCTAGTCCGCATTGTACTCTTTGGTATGCTGTAGGCGCATTTATTCCGTTTTTATATTGATTGGGAATCAATAAAAACAACTTTTTATCGCGACTGGACCGTTGCTCAGGAGATTTTACTAATGCAGGCACCACCTTACTTAGTAAATCATTCATTACCTCAAAACCAGCCATTTCAATTTCTATCACGCTTGGATGGTTGTAGATTTCTTTAACAGAGATATTTTCAATTTCGCGCAAGGGCTGTAACAAATCATCTGCGATTAGATCAATTAATGAATCTTCTAAAGTGCCGCTTAACAAGGAGTGTTCATTTTCAAGAAAAGCATTTGCACAAGCGTTGGTAAGGTGATTTAGACTTTTGGACCTCAAATATGCAATTTCCTCATTCTTGTCACCCATTTGTGTGAGGTTAGCGGCTACTTTTTCTTTTTCGCTTTCGCTGAATAATTGAAAGAGCAACTCTTTTACGGTATCGTAACTGAGAATACCCAAACGATGGGCATCTTCAAGGTCAATGATTCGGTAGCAGATATCATCAGCTGCTTCGACTAGAAACACAAAAGGGTGTCGAGCAAAACTCATAAAGGGTGTTGCAGAAAGCTGCCGCATACCTAGATGTTGGGCGATTTGAACAAACGTTTCTTTTTCGGACTGAAAAAAACCATATTTTTTTTGTGCCAATCGCTTTTTATCGGTGCGCGTGCTCTCACACGGGTATTTTGCAATGGCCGCGATGGTGGGATATGTCAAGCGGTAGCCGCCTTCCAATCGACCTTGCCAAGCGTTTGTCAATACGCGAATCGCGTTGGCATTGCCTTCAAATTCTATCAAATCGCTCCATTCCGCAGCCGAAAAATGAGGTTTTAAATCCGCTTCTCTATCTAGAAAAAATTGGCTCAAGGCTTTTTCACCCGAGTGCCCGAAAGCAGGATTACCTATGTCGTGAGCCAAACAGGCTGCGGCTACTACATTCGATAAATCAAAGCGATAAAAGTCTGCGTCTGCAACAGAAAAGCTTTCTATATGCCGTTCCACCAATGCTTTGCCAACCAACTTGCCCAATGTACGCCCAATAGAAGCTACTTCTAATGAATGCGTAAGCCGATTGTGAACAAAAACACTTCCTGGTAAAGGGAAAACTTGCGTTTTGTTTTGCAGGCGTCGAAAAGGTGAAGAAAAAATTAGTCGGTCAAAATCGCGCTGAAAATCAGTTCGAGGCGCATCAACTCCTGGTGTTGTCAACGGCTCACCTGTACGTTGATTGGCGTAGAGGCGATTCCACTCCATGCTCATAAAGCCACACTTTCAAAAGTATTAGCAATTTCATCGAGCAATTGCAAAAGCGCTACTGGATTTTCTTCAGTAACCAACTGTGTGCGATAGGGTTTAAAGTGAGGAATTCCTTTGAAATAGTTGGTGTAATGTCTGCGTGTTTCGTAAACGCCAACGCGATCCCCTTTCCATTTCACAGCCATTTCCAAATGCGCCTTAGCAGCAGCTACCCTATCGGCAATTTCTGGCGGGGGTAAGTGCTCCCCCGTTTTCAAAAAGTGTTTGATTTCATTAAAAATCCACGGGTAGCCGATACTTGCTCTTCCGATCATAATGCCGTCCACCCCAAATCGATTTTTCATTTCAAGTGCCTTTTCGGGTGAGTCCACATCGCCATTGCCAAAAACAGGAATATGCAATCGCGGATTGTTTTTAGTTTCAGCGATTAATGACCAATCTGCCTCGCCTTTGTACATTTGCTTCCGCGTACGCCCATGAATACTAATAGCTTTGATACCTACATCTTGAAGGCGCTCTGCCACTTCAACAATATATTTGGTATTTTCATCCCAACCCAATCGAGTTTTTACCGTTACGGGGAGGTTCACCGCCTTTACAATTTCAGCGGTCATGGCAACCATTTTAGGAATGTCTTGCAGGATTCCTGCCCCGGCTCCTTTGCAGGCAACATTTTTTACAGGGCAGCCATAATTGATATCAATGATGTCCGGTTGAGCAGCGGCAGCTATTTGAGCCGCTTCCCTCATATGTTCTATTTCGTTTCCGAAAATTTGAATACCGATGGGGCGTTCGTATTCAAAAATATCCAGTTTCTTCAAGCTTTTTGCCGCGTCGCGAATCAAGCCTTCAGAGGAGATAAACTCTGTATACATCACATCAGCACCGTGTTGTTTACACAAAGCGCGAAACGGCGGATCGCTTACATCCTCCATCGGCGCCAACAAAAGGGGGAACGTGCCTACCTCAACATCACCAATTTTTACCACGAGAATTATTTTTTTGCAAAAGTACCATTATTTGCTGTAGCTCAAAATCATACATAAAAAATTGCAGCGCAGCTAATTATTGGATTACAAAAGATCAAGCTAAAGCGATTTTCAAGCGTTCGGCTTTAGAAAAATTTGTATCAAAATTGCAGGTTCAATAACAATTTGATAACATGAATGCTGTACGTTTGCAGCGCATTAATACAATTAGCGTTTTGAGCAGTGCCATTTGAACACAAAAAGGAGTACCCTTCAATAAAGTTGGGTTTTGTAGTTTCAGGGGCATGCCATTATTAGTTGCCGTGAAAACATTTACTCCAGTACAAAACCAATTTTTGGAAACGATGAGAATATTGTTAATGATTGTGGCGGGACTGCTGTTGATGAGCTGCACAAAAGATCGCGTTATAGATCGAGCTCCGATAGTATTGGAAGACGGAAATGTGGTATTACATTATTGGAATTTCAACGACAACACCAGTAGTGCAATGCTTTTACAACCATCAATTGTGTTTGAGGAAGCGTCTTTACGGGTGGTTGCCGATTCGGTTGATGCCACAAACAGCGGAGACGGCACGGCGCTCAATGCCATGGATGGCACTGCTTCCGGAAGGGCTCTTCGAGTAAGGAACCGCTCTCAATGGATTGACATAAACTTTTCTACCATCAACCACGGAAATATCAAACTTTCCACCGCCTTTATGCGGTCGAACAACGGACCTAAATCACTATTTGTCAGCTATTCTAACGACGGAAATAACTTTATTAGTCAAGGTCTTACTGAAGTTTCTTATGACATTTCAGAAGATTGGATGCTATTAGAGGTTGATTTTTCGCACATACCTTTGGCATTAAACAACCCGCTTTTCACTGTGCGGTTTACATTTCAAGATGGTAACGAGGGCACATCTGGAAACAGCAGGTTTGACAATCTTTTGATAACAGGAAGTCGCATTTCAAACTAACCGATAAACTTACATTATTTTGTATTTCTACCTCATTTTAATGCTTTTGCATCCGCCAAAGCTCAAACCTATAGATTACGTTCATACAGAAGTAGCAGAGCCTTCAGACATTTGTGTAAATGTGGTTGGCGACAGCACCTATTTTGTTGTCAGTGACAATGG
>JAIULY010000063.1 GCA_022565875.1 Schleiferiaceae bacterium
AACCCCCATTCGCGAAATCGATGGGCGTGAGATTCGAAACAAAACTGGCTCGAACCGACTTGTAGAAATCCGTCAGCACTTTGAAGGCTTGCGCCAACAGCTCTGTGAGAAAATTATTGACGCCTAACGGATAGAAATAATCAACGAAGAACTAAAAAATAAAACAAATTTTGTTTAGCTTTGTGAGAATTTTATGAAAGATGTTGAAACATGAAGCTAGACACTACGAATCAAACCTTTAGCAATGCCGTTGCCTTTGTTACACAAACCAACAAAAATGTATTTTTAACTGGAAAAGCGGGAACCGGAAAAACCACATTCTTAAAATACATCCGCAAAAAGCTAAAGAAGCCTTCTGTTGTTTTAGCGCCAACTGGAGTCGCAGCTATAAATGCAGGGGGAATGACGATTCATTCGTTTTTTCAGATCCCCTTTGGTCCGATGTTACCCGACGACGAGCGCTTGCAAGCGGTTGGAAGAAAGCCTGCCATCTTTAGGAATTTCCGATACTCCGAAGAAAAGCGCAACATAATCAAACGACTCGAGCTATTGATTATTGATGAAGTGTCCATGATTCGGGCGGATTTACTCGATGTCATTGATAAACTGTTGCGTGCTTTTCGTGGAAAACCCTTTGAACCCTTTGGAGGCGTGCAAGTCTTGTTGATTGGCGATGCTTTTCAACTGCCCCCCATTGCAGACACGGAAGAGTGGCAAATTTTAAAACTTTTTTATAAAACACCATTCTTTTTCAGCGCTTTGGTTTTTGAAAATACTCCACCAGTCAATATTGAACTCGATAAAATCTACCGACAAACCAACCCACAATTCATCGATTTATTGAATCGCGTGCGCACCAATCAAATGATACCCGAAGATTTTGCGCTACTCAATAACAAGTACAACCCCACCTTTTCACCCGAAGCCGCAGATTACATTATTTTAGCTACTCACAACAAAATTGTAAACGAGACCAACCTCACCAAACTGCAACAATTAGAAACGCCGCTTTTCACTTTTGAGGCCAACGTTTCCGGTGATTTTTCAACGCGCAACATGCCTACTGAACCCACATTAAAACTAAAAGAAGGGGCTCAAATTATGTTTGTGAAAAACGACACTGGCGAAGAAAAGCGTTTTTTCAACGGGAAAATTGGCAAAATCAAAACGTTAGAGAAGACCCAAATAACCGTAGTTTTTGATGATGGCGAAGAGGTAGAAGTTGAACGCGCCACTTGGGAGAATATTCGTTATACCTACAATGCCGAAAAAAACCGTATTGAAGAAGAGGTTATTGGCTCTTTTGAACAATTCCCTATCCGCTTGGCATGGGCCATTACCGTTCACAAAAGCCAAGGACTTACCTTCGAAAGAGTGTATGCCGATTTGAGCAACGCCTTTGCCGCAGGTCAGGTTTATGTCGCGTTAAGCCGCTGTACGTCGTTAGAAGGTTTAGTTTTAAAATCGCGAATTTTCCAAAGTGCCATAAAAACGGACCCCAGTGTGTTGCAGTTTGCTTCCAAAATGACTTCAGCATTAGAAATGGAACAACAACTGCGGGACGGAAAGGCTGACTTCTTTTACAAGCGCGCAGGATATTACTTTGAAAGACAAAATATTAAGGAGAGTTTAACGCATTTTAAAACCGCACTAACCCTTCGCGACGACATTACAAACGACAAACTAGATCGGTTTTTGACCTACCATCTCATCAAATATTTCCGCTTGTCCAATGGCCGTCTCGACAACATTGCCGATGCCTTGCACAAAGCGACACAATCGAGCAAAAAACTAAAAAAAGAGAAAAAAGCTCTAAAAGAAAAGGTGACGCAACAAAATCAATCGCTAAAGTTACTGCTCGAACAAATGGCAGCATTAGAAGAGGAGCTATTAGAACTCAAACAAAGCCAAACTGAGAACAATGCAATGAATTAGCTGGCGCTTATTGAAGAACTTCTTGCAACAGCTGTAAAAATTTGTCCACTTCCCCGGGCGTGTTCAACTTTGAAAAGGAAATGCGCAAAGGCACTTGTGGACTTGGCTTGTCGGTAGCATCTAGAAGCCCTTGAATCACATGAGATCCTTTATTACTACCTGATTGACAAGCACTACCGCCACTTACACAAATACCTTTTAAATCAAGGCTAAACAGCAGCATATCGGTTGTTGCACCGGGGGGAAACCCAACACTGATAACTGTGTACAACCCTTTTGTTTCACAAGTTCCATTGAATACCACTTCTGGAAAGATAGTCTTCAAACCATCAATCATGCGGTGTTTTAGGGAAGCTACGTAAACTGCATCATTTTCCAAATTGTGATAGGCCTCTTGAAAAGCCTTTCCCAATCCCACTATTTGCGTCACATTCTCTGTACTAGCGCGCAACCCACGTTCTTGGCTACCGCCAAAAAGTAGAGGTTGCAACTTGATTCCCGAACGAATAAACATAAAACCAACACCCTTTGGGCCGTGAAACTTATGTGCGGAGGCCGCAAGGAAATCGATGGGGAGTTGCTGCAAATCAAAGGAGTAATGCCCAATGGTTTGCACAGTATCTGAGTGGAACAGGGCATTGTTAGCGCGACACAGCATCCCTACTCGATTTAAATCGAGCAAGTTGCCTATCTCGTTGTTGCCATGCATCAACGAGACGAGCGTTTTCACTTCCTGTTTAAGTAAGGTTTCCAAGTGCTGGTAGTCGATATTGCCATTGGGTAGCAGGTTCACTTGCTCCACTTTTACTTGGTACTGCTTACCAATAAATTCAGCGGCATGCAATACCGCGTGGTGTTCTACGGGACTGGTGATGATGCGCTGCACACCCAAGTCTCTCACCGCTCCCAAAATGGCCCAATTATCAGCCTCCGTCCCTCCTGATGTAAAGTAAATTTCAGCAGGTAAGCAGTTTAATTCTTTGGATATTAGCTTTCTAACCTTCTCTATCTGCACCTTAGCTTTACGCCCTTCTTGGTGTGTAGAAGAGGGGTTTCCATACGTTCCTAAAGCCTCCACCATCGCAACTTTTACCGACTCTAGTAGTGGTGTCGTTGCGGCGTTATCAAAATAAATCATCAGCGCAAATTAATCAAACCATTGTTCCACCAAAGCTAGTTCTTCAGGTTGAAACGTTTTGTGGAAAAACTCGTTTTTGTATTTGTCATACTGGTAATCTGCACTCCATTCACGGTGATTTTCAGCAACCTGTCGAATGGCGTCGCAAATAAAGAGAGCCTCTTCATCGGTAGTGGTAGGATGAATAGACATGCGAATCCAACCGGGTTTTTCCGTGTTATCGCCAGTATCAATTTTCGATTTGATGCTCAACGAAGACTCGCGATTCACATGTAACAAAAAGTGTCCATAGGTTCCAGCACAGGAGCAGCCGCCTCTCACCTGAACACCAAATCGATCGCTGAGTAATTTTACCCCGAGGTTGAAATGCATATTTTCGACAAAAAAGGAAATGACGCCCAATCGATTTTTGTGTTGCCCTGCCAAAATATGCAGGTTAGGAATAGCCTCCAACTCATTAAAAATGAGCTGCAACAGCTCATGTTCGCGCTTCCAAATGGTATCTACCCCAATTTGCTCTTTTAATTGGATGGCGAGGGCTGCTTTGATGGTTTGCATAAATGCGGGAGTCCCCCCGTCTTCTCGCGCTTCGATATCATCGATAAAACAATGTTCGCCCCAAGGGTTTGTGTACGTTACCGTGCCACCACCTGGCATATCAGGCACCACGTTTTTATAAAGTTTCCTGTTGAAAACCAACACACCCGGAGTTCCTGGGCCGCCTAAAAACTTGTGGGGTGAAAAATATACCGCATCCAACCAAGTATCGGGTCGGTCGGCGGGATGCATATCCATGTTTACATAAGGGCCAGCGCAAGCAAAGTCCACAAAGCAAAGACCGCCAGCTTCGTGTATTCTGTCGGCAATACGATAGTAATCAGGAATGATTCCCGTGACATTCGAACCACCAGTAACGGCAGCAATTTTCAGTTTCTTGTGCTGATACTTCTTAAGTAATCGCTCAAAATCCTTGAAATCTACCAAGCCATTGTCATCTGCATCAATTACTTCCACATGGGCTATGGTTTCTAACCAAGTCGTTTGGTTAGAATGATGTTCCATGTGCGTTACAAAAATAACAGGCTTTTCATCTTCAGGTACAGCAGTATACGGACGCAATCGGTCACAAATTTTCAAGCCTAAAATCCGTTGAAATTTTGTAACAGCAGCTGTCATGCCACTTCCACATGTGATAAGAACATCATCCTTTCCAGCGTTGACATGCTTTTTAATGATTTCGCGAGCTTTGTGATACGCGTGTGTCATGGCCGAACCTGTAAAGGATGTTTCGGTGTGCGTGTTGGCCACGTAAGGGCCAATTTGTTGAGCGAGTTTTTCCTCTATGGGCGCGTACAATCGCCCACTTGCTGTCCAGTCGGCATACACCAAGCGACGTTTGCCGAAAGGCGTATTCACCATTTGATGCATACCCACAATATTCTCTCGAACCTCACTCAATGTCAATCGCTTATCCATCACTTCCATACCTCGTTGTTCTATTGATTGTTGTTTCAATTCTGTAATTTGAGCATCCATTTATCCGCTAGCGCATCTGCCGCAGCTTGTGTGGGTGCTTCTGTGTAAATTCTAATAATGGGCTCGGTATTGCTTTTTCGCAGGTGTACCCATTCATTTTCGAAATCTATTTTTACCCCGTCAATAGTGGTAACGGCACCTTCTTTTTGGGTCTTTGCCAAAGTATCCAAAAGGGCATCAACATCTTGATTGGGATCGAGTTGCGCTTTCTTTTTGGCCATAAAAAAAGGTGGGTAAGATGCCCGCAACTCGCTTGTCTTGCACTGCTTTTGCGCCAAATGGGTCAAAAAGAAAGCAATGCCTACCAACGCGTCGCGCCCGTAATGCAATTCGGGATAAATAATTCCGCCGTTGCCTTCACCTCCAATAACAGCATTCACTTCCTTCATTTTCTCCACAACATTTACTTCTCCAACAGCTGCTGCGAAATATTGTTGTCCTGCCTTTTCTGTTACCACGCGTAAAGCCCTAGAAGAGGAAAGATTAGAAACAGTTGCGCCTTTCAAGTGAGGCAATAAAAAATCTGCAACAGCCACCAGCGTATATTCTTCGCCAAACATTTGTCCATTTTCAGAAATGATGGCCAATCGATCCACATCCGGGTCTACCACAAAGCCCACATCACAACTTTCTTGAGGAACGAGTGACATAATTTCTTCTAGGTGTTCGGCGAGCGGCTCAGGATTGTGTGGGAAATCGCCAGAAGGCTCGCAGTACAAGGGCACCACTTGTTTTACGCCTAATGCATCGAGTAGTGGCAATATCGAAATACCCCCTGTGGAGTTTACAGCGTCCACAGCAACCTTAAAGTTTGCTCGTTTTATGGCTTCTACATCCACCAAAGGCAAGTCCAAGATTTTTTGGATATGAATAGCAATGGCGTCAGTTACTTTCGTGACCGAACCAAGATTTTCTACGGGTTCAAATTCGAAATCCTCAGAGGCGGCGATTTCCAACAACTGCTTGCCCAAATCGGCGTCAATAAATTCGCCCTTGTTATTCAACAATTTGAGCGCGTTCCAATTTACAGGGTTGTGAGAGGCCGTTAGGATAATTCCTCCATCAGCATTAAAATGCGGCACCATCATTTCAACAGTTGGGGTGGTAGAAAGGCCACAATCCAACACTTCAACACCCATAGCAACTAGGGTTTGGTTCACCAATTCAGCAACCATAGCACCAGAAGGGCGGGCATCTCTGCCTATAACTATCTTAACGGGATGATTTTTCGCTGTTCGCTTAATAATGGTAGTATAGGCGGCAGTAAATTTTACAATATCAATGGGAGAAAGGGTTTCACCGGCTTTTCCACCTAAGGTGCCTCTGAAACCAGAAATAGATTTGATTAAAGTCATGCGTATAAATTTCGTTGGTGCAAATATAATAGCTTCATGAGCGCAGCGGTTTAAAACGGAACAAACTTTTTGAAAAGCCCTAAAAAAGTTGTGTGGCTCTGTAAACCATTTGTAAATTCCACCAAAAACACCCCGATTTAAAACAAGAATAAACTGGCAAATCACACACAAAAGAAAGCACTAGAAGCCTATGATTTTTAGATTACTTTTGCAGCAAATTAAAATTGCAATACCTTGTCAAATATAGTAGCCATTGTTGGTCGTCCTAATGTAGGCAAATCAACCCTTTTCAACCGCTTAGTGGAATCGCGCCAAGCCATTACCGACCCAACAGCAGGAACCACACGTGATCGACATTACGGAAAGTCGGACTGGATTGGTTACGATTTTTCAGTGATTGACACAGGCGGATATGCTGTAGGTTCTGATGATATTTTTGAGAGTGCCATCCGCGAGCAGGTACAACTTGCCATCGACGAAGCCAAAGTCATTATTTTTCTCGTTGATGTAGAAACAGGAATTCACGATTTTGACAAAGAGGTAGCGCACATGTTGCGTCAGGCTGATAAGCCTGTATTACTGGCTGTCAACAAAGTAGACAACAGCATGCGCGAGTCTGATGCTACTGAGTTTTACGCATTGGGATTGGGAGAGTATTTTACCCTCAGCTCGATTAATGGAAGTGGTACTGGAGAATTGCTCGACGAATTGGTGACCCATTTTGAAAAAGAAGAGGAAGTTGAGGAAGACGAAATACCAAAATTCACCTTTGTAGGGCGTCCTAATGTAGGGAAATCATCGCTCATCAACACGCTATTGGGCACCGAGCGAAACATTGTGACCGATATTGCGGGAACTACCCGCGACACCTTAGAAACGGTTTACAACAAATTTGGATTTGAATTTAAGCTTGTTGACACCGCCGGCTTGCGCAAGAAAACAAAAGTGCACGAAGATTTGGAATTCTATTCCGTTTTACGCTCCGTTCGCGCTATTGAGGCTTGTGATGTAGGCTTTTTGGTTTTAGATGCTACCCAAGGTATAGAAGGTCAAGACCTCAATATCTTTAGACTGTTGGAAAAAAACAACAAGGGGGTTGTCATTATTGTGAATAAGTGGGACTTGGTGGCCAAAGACACTTTGTCGACCAAGCACTTTGAAGAAAAAATCCGAGAGCGCCTAGCGCCATTTGTGGATGTTCCTATAGTATTTACCTCAGCGCTAACCAAGCAACGCGTTTTAAAGGCCATGGAAGAAGGGATTGACGTGTACAAACGCAAGACACAACGCATCCCCACGAGTCAACTCAACGAGGATTTCCTGCCCTTACTCAAAGACAATCCACCGCCATCTACAAAAGGCAAATACATCAAAATCAAATACCTGTCGCAAATACCGAAGCACTACCCTATCTTCGCTATTTACGCCAACTTACCACAGTACATCAAAGACCCGTACAAGCGTTATGTGGAAAACCAATTGCGCAAAAAGTACGACTTTACAGGGGTTCCCATTTCCATATTTTTTAGAAAATAGCAAACCTGTAAATAACAATGCTTGCAAATAGCTGCTTGTCAATACCATTTGAATAAAATCAAGCAGTTTTTATTTTTTTGAAATTATAGTTTGCAGAAGTGGCTTTTTAGTCTATTTTTGCACCCCGTAAATAAATACTGGTCCAGTAGCTCAGCTGGATAGAGCATCTGCCTTCTAAGCAGACGGTCTCAGGTTCGAATCCTGACTGGATCACAAAAAAAGGAATAGATTGAAAAATCTGTTCCTTTTTTTGTTTTTTAAAATCGGTAGGGCAATTGGCTAGCGTGTTTGTCTGCGCTCCCCCACTTTAGACAACTCATCAAAAAATCCGTCTATGATGTGGAAGGTGTTGTTTAAGTAAATAACCTCAAAGGAAACCGAATCCATTTCGATGTCTTTCTTTAGTTGGGTTTTGTAGGAACAGGTTATAATCGCAATATTTGGATTTTCTTTGTTGTACTTTATGACACAGTGATCATAAGTGATGGTTCCCCCCTTTTTCTCAAAGGCCCCAAATACTTTAGTAATCCGGCGGCATTCTTTTCGAAAGTCTTTGCGGTATTGCTTGTAGTTTTCGAGTGCCTCTAATTTTAAATTATCACGCTGCACATCGTCAGAATAGCTATTGTCAATAAATGTGTTATAGTCGGCTAAATCAATGTAAAAATCCAACAAATCCGCTTGAGAAGTTTGCATCGCATCCAAAACCTGCCGACTAAATGCCTCACATAACAAACTGTCGTCCACAGAAGCCTTGGCTGTGTGTCCAACGATGTTGACGCTCAAAAAAAGAAAAAACAAGATGTGTATGGTGGTTTTCATGGTGATTGGGTCAAGGGTTAAAAGGCCTCTTCTATGGGACTCAACATATAGAATTGGTTGTCAAACCACACTGCCTCAAATGCCCATTCTGTTGGTATCCAACGTCGCTTAATTTTTAACTGAAAGCGTATCGTAAAGGCATACAAATGCCGAACACCTCTGACTAGCTCATAATTTACGGTAACATTCCTGTAGTTGTTGCTTTCTAGCAACCCGTCGCCATATTCTTCTTTTAAATCGTTCATCTGCAAAACAAAAGCATGATAAAGACTATCGTAAGCGGTAAGGATAGCTGCCTTAGACTGCTCTCGCAAGGCTTCGCTTCCCGGTTGAATATCCATCCAAAGTAGGTACTTGTCTAGGGGCATGTAAAGAGAATCTACCTGTATAGAATCTTCAAACCAGTTTGTTACTAGCTGATTGGCAAAGTTCTCGCCATTGATACGCTGGGCGGTGGCTGAAAAGGAAGTTGTCAGCAATAACGCGGTAAAACTGAAGGGAACTAAAGCAAATTTTGATGACATAGGATATCCGAAGAAATTCAAAACAAAGATAGTGTATTTCCCTTGGGAATAAGAAGTTCAGTTGCCTCTAATGCGATTTTTTTCATGGGCTGCTGCTCTGCAAACGCTTCGATTAATCGGTCGCAATACGCACTTTCTCCCAAGTAAAAAGCCTGCTTCTTTAAATTTTCCGGCAACACGGCAACTGATTTGTCCATCCAGCCCAAAGCTCTAAACCTTCCATTTATTATCCATACAAAACCTATTTCATCAAGTGACCTCCCTTCTGTTATATAGACGAAATCGCCTTGGAGTTGTTTTAACGCCGAAATAAATGCTCCTCCTTGCTCCTCATGATTCACTTCGTGCTGCTGCTCGTGCGACAAAATGCCACAAGCGGAAAAATCGAGTGACCACTCTCTAGCATTGGCGATCAACCAATCCATACCCTCAATGTGGGTTTGAAATTTTTTCAGAGGAATTTGTCCTTTACTAATGCGATTGATGCGAAATTGCAAATCCCCCTTCTGATTGCGAAAATGGAACAACCCAAAAAGCTGTTTGGTCGTCTTTTGAGCTTTATTGTACTTTGGCCAATAGTGACGAATTTCCAAGTCTTCCAACAATAAAGCAATCAACTCACTCCCACAAATTTGGAAATCAATTTTATAAACCTCCCGAATGAGATTTTGCGTTTTGCTGCGGTTTAAATCACCACTAAAGTGAGTTTGAATGCGCTCTTTGATATTTTTGCTTTTGCCAATATAAATAGGGGTCCCGCTTTTGTCTTTCATGTAGTAAACGCCCGTTTCGTCTGGCAATTTTTCAATATCTTCTTCATCCAAATGAAGTGGCAACTGTAACCTTTTTGGATTGCGCATCAGGGTCTTCTCGAAAAGTGTTCGATTCCTATCCCTTGCCAACAAATCCTTAAAAATCAAAGCCGTTACTTTTGCATCCCCCAACGCGCGGTGGCGTGCCTCGTTGTGCAACTGATAGTGTTGTGCTAAGGCATCCAATCCATAAGACCGCAAACCTGGAATGACCTTACGCGCATAGCGAACAGAGCAAATTCGAGACGCGTGGTAATCCATACCTACTCGTTTAAATTCCTCGGCAACAAAAGAATAATCAAAGTTGACATTATGCGCAACAAAAACGCGATCCTTCAATAATTTGAGGAGGTATTCTGCAATATCTTGAAAGGTGGGTTGGTTTATTAAATCTCGTGGATGAATGCCCGTTAGTTGTTGGATATTGCTAGGTATGGGTACGTCAACATGAATCAATTGCCCCCAAGTTCCTTCAATTTCGATATCATTCATTAAAACAACGCCAACCTCAATCACGCGATGCCGTCCCGCACTGCCACCTGTAGTCTCCACATCCACCACCGCATACTTTGTCATCCTTATTCCCTTTTTCTATTGTCTATTTCCAAACTACCGAGGCAAAAACTGCTTTGATATTAGCATAAGTGTTCTGCATGGCGACGGTACTGGTTTGTTCTTTATCAAACCAAGCCACACTGCTGATGTCTTCAATCAACTGCGGTGTGCCCCATTCACTTCCCGTATACAACATCTCAAACCAATAGGTAGTTTTTAAAATGTTTTGCTCTTTTAAAACATAGGTATGGTAAGAATTGGGCAACGGCTGCACAATAGACAATTCCTCCAAAGGAAGCCCACATTCTTCTGCAACCTCTCGCAGCGCACACTCCGCAATTGTCTCTCCCGTTTCCAGTTTTCCCTTTGGCAAGTCCCATTTGTTTAATCGGTGAATCCACAAGAGTTTTCCTTGTTTATTAAAAACCACACCTCCTGCTGCTGCAATTGGCGCAAACAACTTGCTGTACAACTCAAATTGAGCCTTTGGTTTACGGCAGATCACCTCAAAATTCTTTGCGTTACCCGCAGTCGATAATTGACCATAAATCTTAAGTAATTCTTCGATTTGACCCTCGAGTTTCAGCTTAATACTTTGACTATCAATTGGTGTTTCAACAAAGTTTAAGCTATGGTCATTTGTGAAAATGGAATACTTTTGCATCATGATATTTGATAAAGAAACTGCACTACAAACAGCTGGTCATTTATTGCAAATTAAAGCAATTAAATTGCAACCTGCCACACCTTTTACATGGGCGTCTGGATGGAAGTCTCCCATTTATTGTGACAACCGAATGAGTCTTTCTTTCCCACCGATTCGCAATTTTATCCGGAGTAGCATTGTCCAATTGATCCAAGAGAAGTATACTTCTGTGGAATCCATTGTTGGTGTTGCTACTGGAGCTATTGCCATCGGAGCCCTAGTAGCCGAAGATATGGGACTTCCATTTTGCTATGTCCGTCCGGAACCGAAAAGTCACGGTAGACAAAATCAAATTGAAGGACACTTGGAACCCAACTCCAGAGTTGTGGTAATCGAAGATTTGGTGAGTACCGGAGGCAGTAGCCTAAAAGCCGTTGAAGCCTTGCGTAAAGAAGGGCATCGCGTCTTGGGCATGGCTGCCATCTTTAATTATGGATTTCCTGTGGCTGAAGCTAATTTTGCTGCGGCTAACTGCGAACTCTACACCCTATCCAATTACGATTCGCTATTGACACAAGCCCTTAAAACTGGGGCCATCACTACCCGAGATAAGGAAGTTTTAGCCAAATGGCGAAAATCTCCAGATACTTGGGACATCTAAATTCAAACAACAAACAATGAACACAAATATAGAAGGCGCCAAAATCACACTTCTGAAATCGCAAGAAGAAGTTTTTAACTTTTTGAAAGACCCTGCTAATTTTGGAAAAATCATGCCTGATGATGTGGCGAAATTTGAAGCCGGTGAGGATTGGTTTATCTTTGGACTAAAAGGCATTCCTGATGTGAAACTCGTGGTTAAAGAAACCACACCAAATAGTCATATCGTTTTAGGAGCTGCCAGCAGCAAACTTGATTTTGAACTACACGGCGATATTGCGGCTGAATCCAATGACACGTGTTCGGTGCAATTGCACTTTAAGGGCCAATTCAACCCAATGCTAAAAATGATGGTAGAGCGTCCATTAAAGAACTTCATTGGAAACCTTACAGATAAGTTGGCAAAAATCTAATGTAACCTTCCACTCCTTGCTTTTGAGCTGAACTATTTTTCAGCAGCAGGCACTAACACTAAAAAAGACTCACCTTATTTGGTTGAGATAAAAAAATAAAGTCGGCAATCGAGCCGACTTTTTTTATGGATAAAAGTCCCATATGCCTTGTCAACCCTCAATTAAAACCATCACAAAATAACTAGAGGTTGTGAGAACGATTTTTTTCAAGACAATAAATGTGAGGCGTTCATGAATCAGTACACCAAAGCTTTTTGGTATTGGCTATTTTGCTTTTTCACTCATTCAAGCGTTACCGACAAGGCCATGTTTTCTAGATTCGCGCCTATTTTGGCCAGCTTTTCTGGTTGATTGATACCATATTCTGACTCCATAAAGGTAATATCAAAATAACTGAGTACCACATTTCCTGAAGGGGTTTCGTAAATCAGGTAGCGCAAAGGCAAATCGATAGCCAACGCCATATTCTCCTGCATCAAACTCGTTCCGACATTGGGGTTTCCAAAAATCACTACAACCGCCTTGCTCATTTCAAGCCCCGCTTTCTTTGCCCCTGCTTGGTGATCAATCACGGCAAAAATCTCAAGTTGATTGGCCTTTAACGTTTGCTCCAGTCGCGCCTGCGTTGCTGCAAAGCTGAAATGACTTTCGTGTTCTATGAGTTTTCGCTCATTGGTAAATCCCATTGCGAACACGATTAACATACTAGAAATAACTTGTAGCATACATTTTAACTTTAAAAAAAAGCCTCAAGAATTTGAGGCTTTTAATGATTTTACTTATTGATTAGCAATTTTGCTTGATGGACCTGATGGTCTGCTTCATTGCGAACATTCAAGTGGTAGGCACCTGTAGGCAATCCTGACAAATCGATGTGAATGACTTCCTCGGCGCTCCCCACATGTACTTGCTGCTCAACAACCAAACGACCATTACTATCCGTTATTTGCAAATGGTGCATTCCTGGGCTTGCATGGTACAACGACACATTAGCCATTCCTACAGCGGGGTTGGGATACACACGTGCGGGAGAGGTTTTAACAAGGATGTTTTCCACACTTACTGCCTGAAAAGCAGCTAAAACAGCATCAAAGGCATTTACTTTACCAAAGCCCCAGCGCATGTGTCCATTCGCAGGAATCGTTCCTGTTTTGTCATCCTCGCGCGCTGTGGCAATTATAATGGCCTTAGCATCTTGTGCAGATAAGTTTGGATTAGCCTCGAGCATTAAGGCCACAATACCGGCTACCGTTGGCCCAGACATAGACGTACCAGACAATGCCGCAAAATTATACGTTTTCCCATTGAAGGTAACCGCATTTGTTGATTGTGCAGGACTTGGATCAAAACTAGAGATGGATGACTTCACCCCAACTCCTGGCCCAGAAATATCTGGTTTGGTGCGGCCGTCAACAGTGGGACCAAAACTTGTAAACGGCGCTAAATCGCCTCCTAAAGGGAAACCAGTAAAGGTAAAAAACTGAGATTGGTAAGCGCCAACAGAAATCACATCTGGCCCAACGCCAGCAGGCTCACCCACTCCGTAGTCTTTATTGCCGTTTTTATATCCTGTCCAAACAACGTTTGGACTGTTTGAAATACTTGCTCGCAAGTCGCCACCCCAGTTGGTATACCGCTCTTGTAAGCGTACGATGTTCCACAAATCGATACGGCCACCTGTACCTGTCATGTGCACTGCCAGACGATAGGGCGAACCAATGCCTACTTCCAATCGGATATTTGGTTTGTCATTGGAAGGGTCGCGCTCAATAGCTTGTATCCTGTAGCGAATGGAATCGGTACCCAAAAGGAAAACCGTATCGGTGCCGGGCTCAAATTTCGACTCGTACCATGGACTTGTCCAAACCGTATCACTAGTGCTGTTTATCAAACTAAAAGATACCGCGATGTCTTCGTTGGCCCCTCCCCAAATGGGCAATGCCATACCGTATTGGTTGTATTGGTTGCGCACATCGACAAAACTTGCGACTGTGCTTATGGTATCTTGACCCGTGAAAATATGGTCAAAGTGAAAATCATTTTGCCCATTGTTACCCGCAGACCCAACGAAAACCGCCCCAGGACCAACGATACTTGAAATGGCTTGGTTCTTCAAAGAAGACCCATCATGAGGACCGATGTGACTACCGGTACTCATATTGAAAACGAATGGTTTACCAACGCTATTTGCATAGTTTTTCACATAAGTCATGGCATCCAACAACGAAGCTGCATCTCTGCGGTACGGAATAAAAATCAGTTCAGCATCACTAGCCACTCCCGTGTTATCGGTTCCCGCACCGCCACCGCCGGCAATTCCTGCGGTGTGTGTGCCATGCGAACCAATGCCAAAGGTGTACGGATCGTCGTGCTCTGCGGCAATAATATCGTTTTCTGTTGCGTACTCCGAGCCAAAATTAAAACCAGATGGCGGCGTACCCGCTACTTGGTTCTGATCCCAAACACGAACGACACGAAAGGTACTCAAGTCCTCAGAATAAAAATTCGGATGTGTAAAATCAAATCCCCAATCAATAACGGCAATAACTACATCCTTTCCAGTAAAGGCGCGGGGCAAAGCACCCAAGCCCGCTTTCACACTGTCAATATGCGTATCGGCGCGTGAACGATCCATCTCTAAATCGTCTCCACTGCCAATATCTACATGACGAATACTGCTCAAGTTGCCTAATGCAGCCACTTTTTCTATGGGGACTTGGGCGGTAATAATGTGACCAAAATTTGAGCCTACCCTTGCACCTAATTGTTTTATAGCTGACAAATCTGCCTCAGGACTTTCGAGGAGTATAGCTGCACCCACCCACCATTTGCCATCACGGGCTTGTAAGGCATACATATTCTGCAAATAATCAGATGGTGCCGCAATCAACTCTCCATTAGACACAAACTGCTCACTGTCAGTGAGAAAAAACTTTGCTGATACTGACCACTTGCTTTGACCTTTTGCACCAAAAGTAAAGGCGATAGTCAGCAAAATAACCGAACTCATTCGTAAAAGAT
>JAIULY010000064.1 GCA_022565875.1 Schleiferiaceae bacterium
ATGAAACGTGGAAGGCTAATCGAATGAAATGGCACGAGGCGTTGCAATTGCCCAACGGTCGGTATCGTTTCCACAACCACGATAAACTCGCACATTATGCCAACGCGGCTGCCGACATTGAGTTCGAGTTTCCCTTTGGTTTTAAAGAGCTTGAAGGGATTCATTCTAGAACCGATTTTGACTTGAGCAAGCACCAAGAGTTTTCTGGAAAGAAACTCCAGTATTTTGATCCAGAGATCAATGAAAACTACGTGCCTTATGTAGTGGAAACATCTATTGGTTTAGATAGAATGTTCTTGGCTGTTTTGAGTAGCGCCTATACCGATGAAACATTAGAAGACGGCAGCAATCGAACTGTTTTGCGCATCCCGGCACCCCTAGCGCCGATTAAAATTGCGGTACTACCTCTTTTGAAAAAAGATGGCTTGCCAGAAAAAGCGAGAGAAATTTTAGATTTACTAAAGTGGGACTTCAATTGCCAATACGACGAGAAAGACGCCATTGGCAAACGCTACCGTCGTCATGACGCTATTGGTACTCCCTATTGTGTTACGGTTGATCATGATAGCTTGAATGACAATGCAGTAACGATAAGAAATCGCGATACTATGCAGCAAGAGCGCGTGCCCATTGCAGCATTGCATGCACGATTCCAAGAGGAACTTAGCTTGAGCCGCTTGCTAAAAAAGTGTTAAAAAATTTATTTCGCTACAAATTAGAAAGTTAAAAATAAATAGCTACATTTGCAGCCTGTTAAAGCTAAACTGTAAATTTTAGAAAAATGAAAAAAGTATCACTATTCATGGCCGCTGCTGCCATGTTCGCATTCGTAGCTTGTAATGAAGCTGCTGACACTACTACCGGAGAAGTTATTGAGCAAGTTGAAGAATCTGCTGAAGAAATGGTAGAAGAAGCTGAGGAAGCTATGGAAGAAGCTGAAGAGGCTGTAAACGAGTACATGGAAGATGCAGAAGAGGTTGCTGAAGAAGCTGCTGACGAAGCAGAAGAAGTTATCGCTGAATAATTTTTTCTTCCAAGAAAATGAGAGGTCGCCAAATGGCGACCTTTTTTTTTGCCGTGAATTTTGTGCGCTAGCTGTAATCACTTACTAGGTGTTAGGTTTTTTTGTAACTTTACCTATCATTAACACATAAAAATAAACATCATGGAAACGACAAAGCTCTTTACCTTATTTGTGCTGTTTGGCTTTTTTATAACAGCACCAACCCCAGATAAAATAGTGTTACCCGTAAAAGAAGTTCAGTTTGACTGGACCGTTTCGATAGAGAAACCTTCTTTGATCAATGAATCTTTGGTTTTGTGGCGTGACCGTATACAGCCAGACAACACCCAACCGCCAAAGCAAGAGCTTTTTCACTCGAGCATGCCAGAAATGATGAATGGCCGTAGCGGACAAATTATTCGGCCGGTGTCGCGGTAGCATTTTCTTTTTTGGGTGTGTCAATCCCCAATGAAAGAGAGAGACATCTTCCTTTTGGGAGTTAGAAGTACAAAAAAAGCGAATCCAATTGGATTCGCTTTTTTTGTGTTTGGGGGTGTGTATTCTAATAGTAACGTTTGCGACGTACCTGAGCGATGTATTTACTCAAGCGAATCACTTGGCGTGTATAGCCGTATTCGTTGTCGTACCATACGTAAAGCACCATGCTTTTGCCATCTGTGTGTACAATAGTAGCGGGGCTATCAACGATAGAAGGACAAGAATTGCCGATAATATCGCTAGAAACCAATTCGTTGCTTACACTGTACATGATTTGCTCTACCAAGTTGCCCTTCAGTGCGGCTTGACGTAAGGTTTCGTTGAGCTCGTCACGAGTGGTTTCTTTGTCCACGGTGAGATTGAGGATGGCCAATGAGCCATCGGGTACGGGAACACGAATGGCGTTTGACGTCAATTTGGGTCCTAAGCCAGGGATGCACTTATCAACAGCAGCACCAGCTCCTGTTTCAGTGATCACCATGTTCAATCCAGCAGCACGTCCACGACGGTATTTGCTGTGCATGTTGTCTACCAAGTTTTGGTCGTTTGTATATGCATGCACCGTTTCGATGTGTCCTTTTACGATAGAAAACGTATCGTTCACAACCTTTAAAACAGGAACAATGGCGTTGGTGGTGCAAGAGGCAGCCGAGAAGATATTGATTTTAGTTGGGTCAAAATCCATTTGGTTAACGCCATGAACGATGTTTGGTACACCTTTTCCAGGAGCAGTAAGTAAAACCTTGTCGGCTCCTTTGGCTTTCAAATGACGTGCAAGAGCAACATCATCTCTAAATGCTCCGGTGTTATCGATGATTAGGGCATTGTTGATTCCGTAAGAGGTGTAGTCGATGTCTTCCGGTTGGTTTGCAGCAATCATTTGAATTACTTGGCCATTGATGATGAGACAGTTATTGGTTTCATCGGCCTCAACAGTACCGGGGAACTTCCCATGAACACTGTCTACGCGGAGCAGTGATGCACGCTTTTCCAAGTTTTCGGGTTTGCTATCGCGTGTTACAATGGCGCGCAAACGCAATTGTTGTCCGCGACCTTCTTGGGCGATGAGTTCTCGTGCCACCAAACGACCAATGCGACCAAAACCGTAAAGGACCACATCTTTTGGCGTAATTGCATCAGCACTACCCGCTGAAAAATCGGAAAGGATTTCTGTTAGGAAGGCGCGCTGTTCGCCGTCTTTTTTACCGCTCTCCAGCCACTCCGCTGTAATTCGGCCAATGTCTAAACGGGCAGGACAAAGGTCCATTTGCCACATTGCGTTTACCAATGCTAGGGTGTCGTGGATGTTGATGTTTACCCCTTTCACCTCACGAGCATATTTGTGAAGGCTAAGAATTTCGCTGGGGCGACGGTCGATAAGTTGGTTGCGGAAAAGCAACATTTCGATGCCGCGATCATACCATAGATCACTAATTACTTTGATGAATTCGGTTGCGTGCTTTTCTTGTGAAATGCGTCCTGCAACTGAGGCCTCATAATTTTGAGCATTTGCCATAACAGCTTGGAAAAATGGGTTGATAAAATTTTGTGCAAAAGTACATGCAAACTTTGCAGATTCCAAGGGGGAGAGTGTGTGTTAATCAACTGAAATTAATTAAGTTAGTCGAGACTTAGTAAGTGTATAGTGTACACTTTCATGAAATGACTTGCTTTTCTTTGCAAACGCTGATCCGCCAGGGATAGAACGGAAAGCCCGGAGGCAGGGCGACTTGCCAGACCGCGAGCGGCGGAGGCTGTGAGGCACGAGCAGACCCCGTACGCCGCAGGGATGGCAGGAGCACTGGTGAGGACTTGCAGTGATAGCCCGTCCGTGCGGCATTATTATGTTTGCCCAACCACAAGTTGTGATTTAGTAACTCTAATAGTGTTTTGAAAAACCGAAGTTTGTGTGTGGGATGGTATGACCTATTTTTACGGTTTCGTAGAACAGCAGAACATGAATAAAACAGGAGCAACTATTTTCTTGTCGTTGGTGGTGATGGCGTTTGCGTATCTAAGCTTTCGTCAGCTTTCGTCAAGGATTCAGCCAACGGTGTTGCCCCAAACAGAAATGCCTGATGAGTCAGCAGACAGCACCGATGAAACAAGAACCGATAAAGCAGCATATATGCTAAGTGGCCATGAAACCGTAGCGAGTGTTTTACAGAAGTTGGGCCCCCGCGTGAATGAGCGCACGGCCGAACATTTGGCAAAAGCAGGCTTTTCAGATTACCCCGAAAAAGCGCTGATAGTGGTGCTTAAAGAAGAGCAACAACTCGAGGTTTATGGCTGGAGAGATGGAAAGTGGCGTTTTATTAATTTCTATTGGTTTACTGCCAATAGTGGAGAATTAGGACCAAAACTAAAGCAAGGCGATCGTCAGATTCCCGAAGGGTTGTATACTTTGGAATACTTGAATCCTAACAGCAAATTTTGGCTCTCCGGAAAAGTATCCTATCCCAATGCTTTTGATAAGGCTAAGGCTAAGGCCGACGGGCGTGACCGCCTTGGTGGGGATATCTTTATTCATGGCAAAGCCATGTCCATTGGGTGCGTGGCTATTGGAGATGCATCAGCAGAGGAGGTGTTTTTCTTTATGGCGCATCATACTAGTAGAGAGCCGTTGGAAATTATTATTTCTCCCGTAGATTTCAGGAAGGGAAAAGCCGTGCCCACCAATGTGAAGGTGTCATGGTATCCAGAACTTTGCGAAATCATAAAACAGAGATTGGAAGAACTGCCCTTTTCGTCGCACTAACTTCTGTCCGGCTCATGCAGCCATTGGGTATTCTTTTTTATGGTGCGTAATATTGCCGTAACAGCAATGGCTATAATCGTCCAAATAGTGTACGTTGTGGTCCATTCAAAAGCACCAGCAAAATATTGGCGCAAAGCATCTACATATACAAAAGCTAAAATGGTTGCGGTAATGCCGTTGTATTCTCTGCGCAGAATGGTTTTGAAGGAAAAAGGCACTTGATTTTTTATGTAATGCTTAAAACTAGGTATAAATGCAGGGATAGTACTTGCCCATTTGAGATATGCATCACCAAATTTACGCTCTAAAAAACGCTCTTCAGCAAACATAATGCGCTCGTAGTAAAGCCAAAACAGAAGTGTTGCTGTTAAAACAAACCAAAAATTGAACGTAAATAGGACAATGCCAATCCACATAAAATAGTTACCGAAGTAGAGTGGGTGGCGCAAGGTGCTATACAGGCCTGTGGTGTTGAGAGCTTCTGCTACTTGCTCTTCGCGGTTGCGTCCTGAGGTGTTTTTTTGGCTTGTGCCAATGGCAATCGCCCGAAAGATAAAACCAAAAACACTCAAAAAGACGGCTGTAGCAGTTATAATCGATTGTTGTGTATCACTAAAGGAGGTGTTCGTCCAAAACAGAATGGGAACAGCCATGACAAAAAGAAAAACCGGGAACTGCCCACGGTACTTGAATAGAACGTTACCCTGTTTCTCCAGATCGTTTACTAATGCCATTTTAAACTAATTTTAATGTGTTTTTAATGCGCGAAAGTAGTTTTTAATTGTTTACAAGCAAACTGAAATTATGAATTGGGAAAATAGAGAGGAGGCCCTGTATGCCGAGTTGTCCTTTGCAGACTTCATTACAGCGTGGGCATTTGTTACAAAAGTGGCGCTACTAGCCGAGAAGCATGCGCATCACCCTGAAATTACCATAACGTACAACAAGGTTAAGCTGAAGCTCACCACACACGATGCGGGAAACACCATTACCGAAAAAGACAGAAAACTCGCGGCAGCGATAGCAAACTTATAATATGCTTTTGTTTGCAAGAAGAAAAATTGTCGCGCTCTTTGGGGTAAGGGTATAGTTAGCGAAAGGCTATAGTAGTACCTTTGCAAAAAAAGCAGTGGAAAAAGCGGTACACGCTACAGATTGGTTAATTGTTGTTGCAATGGCAATGATGGCTTTAATTGCTATTACGCGATATGCTTATGCGCAGCGGTTTCACGCCTTTTTAACTGACCCAGGCTCTAATAGTTATCTCGAACAACACCTCAATTTAAGTCAGCGAGGGAAAGATGCTTTTACGTTATTGATGGAATTGTTTTTTTACCCTGCGGCTTCTTTGTTGATTGTGATGTGGATAAAGCTTTTTAGCGGGACATCTATTCACGCCAGTGATTGGATACTTTGGTTAGAAGTAACTTTGGCATTGGCCTTGTTTTTTGTTGTGAATAATTTTCTAATCAGCTTGTTTGCCTACCTTTTTAATGTGGTTCCAGCTTTTGCTTCCTATAGTTTCCAAAAGATGACCTACCGGCAATGGGCCTTGTTATTCCCAATGGCGTTGGGGTTTGTGTCTGTGTTTGCTGAGGTCGCGTCGCGCGAATTGTTGTTCACATCACTGGCTCTTTTTGTAGTGCTTTATTTATATGGGTTGTTTCGTTCTGTGACAAAACATTTTTCTGCTATGAACCTCAATATGATGCACTTTATGTTGTACCTTTGCGCCTTGGAAATAGCACCTATTTTGATTGTTTTTAAATGGCTGTAAAAGTGTTTAGAAACCTTCAATACTTCAATAATTGCAGGCAAAAACTAAATCATTAAGCTTTGAAGATTAAAACCATTTTAGTTTCTCAGCCGGAGCCCAAAACGGAAAACTCTCCGTTTGTAGAATTGGCCGACAAGCAAAAGTTAAAAATTGATTTCCGTCCATTTATTCATGTGGAGGGAGTTCCCGCGCCAGAGTTTCGCAAAGAAAAAATAAATCCAGGAGAGTATGGCGCCGTGATTTTTACCAGTCGAAACGCTATAGATCACTATTTTAGAATTTGTGAGGAAATGCGTGTTCCCGTTTCTAACGAAATGAAATATTTTTGTTTGTCGGAAGCTGTTGCGTATTATTTACAAAAGTATGTCGTTTATCGCAAGCGCAAGATCTATCATGGCAAACAAACCATGAAAGACTTGATGCCTTTAATCAAGCGCCATAAGGATGAGAAGTTCTTGTTGCCTACCTCAGACATTCTAAAGCCGGATGTGCCTGAAACCCTTGATGCAGCGAATATAAAATATACGCGAGCCATATTGTACCACACGGTATGTAGCGACTTGTCGGACTTAAAAGAAGTGTATTACGATGTCTTGGTGTTTTTTAGTCCTGAGGGTATTCGTTCGTTGTTTAAAAACTTTCCAAACTTTGAACAGAATGACACTAAGATTGCCGTCTTTGGTCCTTCTACAAAAGCAGCAGCAGAAGAAGCTGGGTTGCGCTTAGATATAATCGCACCCACACCAGAAACCCCTTCCATGACAATGGCGTTAGATCATTATTTGAGGGAATACAACAAATAATTCTTTGAAATTACCACTTGAGGCCCGCCATACAGCGGGCCTTTTTTATGGCAACGAACAGGTCTATAGTAGCATGTTTTGAGCAGTATAACCTAAAAGTGTTTAGCCCGTTTTGTTACTGATTCAGGATTTTTTGTTTTAGAAACAGTTAACTTGCGTTGTACGTCAAACGTGTGTACTTTTACGCCTATTGAATCTCCAAAACTTTTGCACCTAAAAGCCGGGCCACCAAATCCATTATTCATGAAATGTTATACGCTACGCCCGCACGAGCGCATTAAAAGCCCACTTGAAGTCAGTGCCGTTTATTCGCAAGGCAAAAAGGTATTCGTGTACCCAATTATGGCGTTTTATGAGCTTAACCCATCAAGTCTCGGGTGCGGTAAAAGTATTCGAGTGGCTTTCTCCGTTCCCAAACGACGGTTTAAAAGAGCTGTAGATAGAAACTACCTCAAGCGCTTGATGCGCGAGGCCTACCGACTCCAAAAGCCCCAATTTTTAAACAGCATACCCTCGGATGATGTGCAACTAAACTTGGTATTGATTTATAACGGAAAAATAGATGTTTCCATGGACAAGCTAAAGCTCAGTATGGCTGATGCAGTGAACAAAATTATAGCAACAGAAATTCCATTGAATTAATTGGACAGCGATGCGTTTTTATTCTCATTTTTGCGTTATTAGCCATGGGGAAACGCTCCTTCAAAAAACAAAACAAGTACTTTCATGAAAATACGTCTCCAAATTTCTAAAATGAAACGAACCCTATTCCTCGCCCTTGCTGGTGGGCTGGTTGTATTGTTCAGCGCTTTTGAGCTCAATTACTTTGAAGTGAGCAAACACCTAGACATCTTTGCCAACGTTTATAGAGAGGTCAACCTTTACTATGTAGACGATGTGGAGCCCGGTACGTTGATGGAGTCAGCAATTGAGGGAATGTTGGAGTCGTTGGACCCGTACACCAATTACTATCCTGAAAATAAGATTGAAGACTTACGCTTGCAAACGACCGGACAATACGGCGGTATAGGAGCGAGTATTCGAAAGATTAAAGATTACATTGTGATTGTACAGCCCTACAAAGGCTTTCCTGCCGATAATGCGGGGTTGAAGCCTGGAGATATTCTTTTGAAAGTTGATGAAAAAGACCTCAAAAACCTCAACACGGAAGAGGTAAGTAGTCTGTTGAAAGGCGCTCCCGGTACGTCGTTTACGCTTACCATTAAGCGTGGAGAGACGAATCTGAAAAAGAAAATTACACGTGAAGAAGTGCAGATAAAGAGTGTGCCTTACTTCGGGGTAATTGATGACGGGATTGGGTACATTACGCTCACCAGTTTTACAGACAAGGCTAGCAAAGAAATCATCGAAGCATTGGATTCACTGAAGGCGTCACACGATTTAAAAGGTATAGTACTCGATTTGCGAGGGAATCCCGGAGGGTTGTTGCCTGAGGCGATCAACGTCACCAACATATTTATCGATCGAGGTAAAGAAGTGGTCTCTACGCGTGGAAAAGCCAAAGAGATGGACAAAAAGTACTTTACATTAAACGACGCAAAAGATACAGAAATACCAGTGGCGGTATTGATTAATCGGACAAGTGCAAGTGCATCGGAAATTGTTAGTGGCAGCATGCAAGACTACGACAGGGGGGTTGTTATTGGTCAGCGCTCTTTTGGTAAAGGGCTTGTGCAACAAACACGAAAATTGACCTACAATTCACAAATGAAAGTGACCATTGCCAAGTATTACACCGCAAGTGGACGCTGTATTCAAGCCATTAATTACGGCGAGCGGGATGAGAATGGCAGTATTAAGCGTGTACCTGATAGTTTGCGCACGCCTTTTCAAACCGTCAATGGAAGAACCGTTTATGATGGCGCAGGGGTAGATCCTGACGTAGCTCTGGAGCCAAAGGAACTTCCGAACATATTGATTAGCCTCGTACAAAGCGCATTGATTTTTGATTTTGCCAACCGGTATGCCGAACAACATCCAAACCCGCCAGCCATCGGAGCATTTGAATTGTCTAATGCCGATTACCAGTCTTTTGTCGCTTTTTTGGATGGCAAGGAATACAGTTACGACACGCGAACAGAAAAAATCATTAAAGAACTGCAACAAACCGCAACCGCTGAAAAGTACACCGAATTAGAAGCGGATATCAATCACATGAAAGCGTTGCTTAAAGCGAGTAAAGCAGATGACTTGCAGCGCCATCGTGCGGATATTCAAAAGTTTTTGGAAGAAGAAATTGCAGCGCGTTACCACTACCAAGAAGGACGCATTGCGCAGTCATTGGGAAAAGACCCTGAGGTTTTAGAGGCCATCTCTATCCTCAAAGATCCTGTTCGTTACAAATCTATTTTGAGTGTTGAAAAATAATTGGTTACCATTACCAAGCCCGTGGCATGACCGCGCCGTATTGTATGCGTGCTGCTTATTTACTGCGCTATTGCCCTTTCAATTGATTTTTCCACCCATTACCGCGGGTATCGTTGCTGTGATGCTTGCCTTGGTGTTGCGGTTTCGTCCATCTCAAAACGCAAGGCTATTGCTCCAAAACAGGTCTTACTTGCCTTGGATGGGGCTTTTTTTGCTGTTGATTATTGGGCTATTTTACACCACCAATGCGAGAGAAGCCGGTCGTGATATCACCTTGAAAATTTCCCTCATACTTTTTCCAATAGCCTTTGCGGCATTGCCAAAAATACCCAAAGTACACGTCAAAATAGCAATGGCCACATTCCTAGTGGCACTTGCTGTAGCGGATATTTATGCCTTAGGCAATGCGGGGATAAGCTATTTCACCACCAATTCCTCTGATGTGTTTTTCTACGACAGCCTCACCTTTTCGAGAATGGTTAGCGTGCATCACTTCTCGCTCTACAATTCCTTTGGTGCTCTGGTTTTAATGCATTATTTATTGGATACATCAAGTAAGGCTTTGCGCAAACACCAAGTTTTGTATTGGTTAGGACTGTTGCTTTTTAGTGTGGTGGTGGCATTGTTGTCTGTTCGCATTCAATATGTAGCCTTAATAATCTCCATGGGGTTGGTTTTTTTCTATCACAGAAAAAATCTGTTGATGGACAAGAAGAAGGGGCTGATCTTGTTGGGGTTGGTCCTAGCGATTTTGGGCGGCATTATGGCTATGGAGGGCACACAACAGCGCCTGCGTGAGACATTAGATGAGTGGAACAGCATGTTGGGCGCTGGTGAAGGCAAGCAAACCAACCCGAGGTATTATTTGTGGCAAGAGGCTTTTGGCGTCATTGGCGACAACGTTGTCTTTGGTGCCGGAACAGGCGCTGGGGATGACGCCCTTCAAGAGCGTGTAGAAAAGCTTGATGTATACTATTGGGTAGGCGACGGCAACTTACCTCTTGCAGAATTTCGATACAATTTTCACAACGAGTTTTTACAACACTTTGCCACGCATGGTATCTTTGGGTTTTTACTATTGCTTTGGCTTTTTTTGGGCCCGCTTACTCTATCAAAGTTCCGCAAGAATCCATTGGTGGGGGTTTTTCTGCTGCTTACTTTTTTGAGCTTCTTAACAGAATCCATGCTCGAGCGACAAGCAGGGGTGTTGTTTTTCGGCTTTTTTTACAGCCTGTTGATTGTCAACGGAGAGAATGAATTAGAAGCGGTAGTTGACCACCCAATTGTAAACAAATAAATCTACTTTGTTTACGATGTACTGCGGATCGCCATAGGTGTCGTGTTGTTGGAATTTTGTAGCCAACAAAAAGTGTGTTTCTAGCCCTTGCCAAAATCCATCGAAATTGTATTGAAAATCGAAATTAAACTGCAACAAACCCGGTACCCCATATTTGTTTAGTCGAAAGTTTTTAACGGAGGGTAAGTCAAAATAGCCGAAAGCAACATTGGTTTTTATGCGCCTTTCGGGAATGTTGTAGCCTACCCGTGCCACATAGGCGTTGACATCGCCGAAGCCTTCATTGCGCTCTCTCGGCATAAAAGTGTAAAACGGGTCGCGGCCCCACTCGCGTGGCATCAGGTACTGTCCGTCGCCTGTGATGCGATTGAAGTTGATGCTCGTGTTCCACCTGCCTTTGCGAACACCCACTCGACCCCCAAAGCTAAGCATCTGGTTTTGATTAAAATATCTGTTTTGAGTCTCTGCATTGCCACCATTGCCCACACGAAACTGTTGAATACTTTGCGCACCCATATAGAACTGCTTGCGGTTTTTCTCGGTAAATATCCAATCGAGTTGTAGCATGCTTGTGTTCATTAAATTATCGGCATACACGTTCCAAAGTTGCAAAGCCATAAACTTGTTAGGCGTGTAGTTGGCTCCTGCAATACCGATGTAGTTGCTTTGTGTGTTTCCTTTATAATTGTTTGGTGAGCCGTCTGCCGCAACACCTCTTGGAAACACCCCTATACTTTCGCCGATACCCATATAGCGCATGGTGCCTCTAGGAGCAACGCCCGTCAGCAAGCCGCCCTGCAACCGCCAATTTTTTAGGGCTTTTGAGTTGACATACAAGCCATCCACAGCTGTGGGGCGCATTCTACCGTCCTGAAGATTGATGAACGGTGTATTTATTAATTGTTTCCCAAGCCAAAACTGGGTGTTTTTCCTGGTATAGGTAAGGTGAAACTCTTCTAAGCGATCTAGATTGGTAACGTTGGTAGGGTCTTCCACATCAAAAAGTCCGATTTCATAGCGGTTGCGGTTGCCTGTTGTTGGGTCTGGGATACTTAAATCGGAGGACCAAATATTGAAGGTGTAAAAGCCACTTACTACCATCTGGAAGCCCTTAAACTGCCCAGTCTCGAATCGGATACCCCCACCTGCTGCATTGGCAAAGTAATCTTTGAAACCTGGCGCATTGTCTGTGGCCATAAAATAATAGCGATAATGACCGTGCAGTGTGCCATTGCGAAACACATCTATCAAGGCTTTAGAATCTTCAACACGTTCCGATTTGTTCCCCCAAATATTGGGGTCTTCATCCAATTCTTGGTGTTGTCCCTGTACAGCAAGAGAAAAAATCGTTGCCCATAGCAACAACAACGGGGCATTTCGAAAAGCCATCATAGAAAAACTCATTATGGTTTGGTTTAAAAACCAGCTTTAATATAATGCCAACCAGCCTGTTGTTTACTTACAATCTCCAGAATGCCCGCGGTCACATAACCTACGCCTTCTAGTATTTCGGAAGGATTGACCTTGCGTTCTGACATAGAGAATTCACAGGCATTAAACACAATTCCTTGTGCTATAAAGTCAGTAATTTTTTCTGCTACAATAGTGCTTTCAGCCACAAGCAGCGACAAACCTGGCCCGTGACAAACCACTTCAATTTGTGTTTGTGGTGCCACTGAGGTGATGTTGCGGAGTTGTTTCATCAATGCTTTATGCGAAGTGGTATCGCTCGAGGTAACTTGGAATATAATTTTGTAATCCCCCTCATATTGGGCAACAGCACTCATCGCTGAAAAAGCAAAAAGGAGTGCAAAAAGGATTTTTTTCATGGGTAGAATAAAAAAAGCTACTGCTATTTACCAACAATGGATTGAATAGCAGTAGCAATGGTTTTTAATTATCTGAATTCGTAATCAACTCCTGAAACTTGTGTCAGAAGAGTTTGAGGTGCATCGAGCACCTTAGCGGCAACGGGTGGTGTTGGGGTAACAGGCGAGTTGGCCTGTAAGTAATTTGTAACAGCCTGATGCAGGGTATATGGTGTGTTACGTGGCTGCAGGACACCAGAGATGCGGCAAAGCACATCGTCTGGATCACCGTCGCGTTCGCAGGCCATTACCGAGTACACGCGATTGTTTTCCAGTGGCTTTCCGCCAATGGTGATGGTCTTTACGCGTTGGTTTTGCGGGGCAAATGCTTCAAATGCTACTTCCATGCCTTGGAATTTAATCACCCACCCACCGAAGCGTTTGGAGGCATCTTCTGCAAATACGTTGTTGAGTTCTTTCTCTAGCCACACGCGAATTTGACCCCCTGTGATTTCACCTCTGCGCAACGTGCTGTCTACGGGTAGCATATCGAAAACAAAACCTTTGGTAATGGGTACATTCCCTGTTTCGTCTGGCGTTGTTCTAGGAGGGCAAAATCGAAAACCATTGCTCAAGGCGATGTCCACATCGGGAACTTGCCATTTCAAGGCATTGAGAATCATGGTGTCAATGGTGTTTTCAATCACAAAGTAGCGGTACAAAGGCAAGGTGCTATGGCCAATGACTTTGTAAATATCTTCTTCAAAGGGGGCTTCATTTTCTTTAATGACTGCAAGTAACTCCTTGTCAGCAGGAATTTCTTTGGCATTAATTTCTACCAACTCGTAGTCTTCGCTTATTATTTTTCCGTTGTCAACCGTAAGTTCGAGTTTGCCAACAAAAGACCCAAAAGCACCGGGCTCCACCACTTTGGAATACTTGCATATAATCGGTTCACGCACACGTTCGTGCGTATCACCACCAAAGATATAGTCAACGCCTTCGCAAGCAGGGTTGTTGGCGAGCGCCAATTGTTGTGACAAACCAAGGTGCGACAATAGAATCACATAATCACAGCCTTCTTGCTTGCGCAAAACACTTACATAGTGCGCTAGGTTTTCTTCGGGTTTTGTGTAAATAATACCTTTGCTATAGTTTGGACTTTGACGTTTTGGAACTAAATGGTCGGTATAAGACAAAAATCCAATTTTAACGCCATTGGTGCGCCAAATGTGATAGGGTTGAAAGATGAGTTCTCCTCGCGTGCCATCGCCGTTGTCGTGGTACATGTTGGTGCACAACTTTGGTGCGTTTAAAGCACCCAGTAATTTTTGCATATTGTCTTTGTAATACACCACCTCCCAGTTGCCTGGGATGTACAAGTCATAGCCCATGCTGTTGAGAATAGGTAACATAGCTTGCCCGGTGGTTTGTACCGATAGCTTCGACCCTTGGAACATGTCACCCGTATCGATGATTAAGGTGTTTTTGTTTTTCTTGCGCTGCTGCTTGAAATACGTTGCCAAATGCGCATATCCTCCCGTTTTACGAAAAACTGGTCCATTGTTTTCCCAAAACATTTCATCGTGTGGATGGATCTGACAGTGGACGTCTGTGGTTTGTAAAATTTGGATTTTTACCGGTCCTTTTTTGCCGTTGCTTGCATCTTCTGAAATCTCGAGCTCTTTGTTGTCTGCCAATATGCTTAGTGGATTCATAGCCGTTACTCCAAGTCCAGCGCTAGCTAAACCGAGTTTCTTCAAAAAATCTCTTCTGTTACCTTCCATTTTGTGGATTTAATTGTTATTAATTGAGTGCCTTAGCGGCAATAATTTCTTGGTATGGGCCAAATTTGTGTTGCTCTTCGCTAAACGTGTCGGCAAAAGGCCCTCGTGGATGATCCATTGGCTTTTTGGCAATGTCAGGCCAATCAGTTGGGGTTTCTTTGTGTGGATGTGCCTGACTATTCACATAGGCAGCCAAATCCCAAGCTTCCTCATCGGTCAGTTGGGGTGCGTCGTGCGTTGCGCCAAGGGGCATGTTATACTTTACGTATCGCGCAAATGTACTAACGCGGTACAGCCCTGCAGCATCGTTGTAACTGTTGTCTCCCCAAACAGGCGGATACAAGTACGTAGGCGCATCTCCAATGCGATACCCTTCTCCGTTGGGTTGATGGCAAGCCACGCATTTCAAATCGTAAACCAGTTTGCCGCGTTCCGGATCTGCTGGGCGATCCAACAAGGCAATTTCTTTTAACCCCGAACCTTCCGCTTTTGTGCCTTTAGGAACATTGCTTCCAATATGTGCAATATAGGCTGCAATGGCTTGCATTTCTCTGCTATTTGTGTCTAATGCTTTCCCGTTTAATGAGCGCTCAAAGCAGTCATTTACGCGTTTGTAGATGTTTTCTACCTCACCACTCCTGCCGCGATATTTTGGGTACATACTCGCCACACTGCCATAGTTGTTTCCAAAAATTCGTGTTCCAGCATCTAAATGGCAATTTTGGCAATTTAAGCCATTGCTTAGCGCTTTAACAGTCCCTTGTGGCCCAAGATAATA
>JAIULY010000065.1 GCA_022565875.1 Schleiferiaceae bacterium
ATTTCGGAAATGGGTACAGGACGCCAAAAGACAGCCTCCGCTAATGTTTCGCTATGCTCCTCCGCAGCAACGTCTGTTGCTGCCTCCTCGTGGTATGAACAGTGCACTAGGGCTCCATAAACCCCCGCAAACATTGCTAAACGCAACAGTTGCAGCCTCCAAGGCCGATTCATAGGGCTAAAGGTTTAAGCCGCTTATTATGGGCTGTTTGGCTAGTTGCGCAGCGTTTACTTTTTCTTGATGATTTAAAGTGCAATTTTCTCATAAAATTCAGTCGGTGTAGTGAATATTACTATACATTTCAATTACCTGTTTAGGCGTAAACAACTATTATAAGGTGTGTTGCGGGAAATGTTGAAAACAAAAGTACAAGGTTAGTACATAGGGGCAAGTAACTTTTGTTACTTTTAATACTGCCGATGTTTTTAGCGAACTAGACATCATGTTAAGAATTGCTGAACTGCTGCAACTGGGAACCCCGAAAGAGGAACACTTTTCACCACCTTAAAAATGACAACTGCTCACGACCACGATTTTTTAGGATTAGCATCCCAACCGCAAAACCTTTTCCTACCTTTGCACGCACTTTTGGTTTGGGCTCATGGAATAGCCAATAGGGGTGTTTCAACATCGCTGTTGCAAAACCATAGCCTTTGTGCCCAATAGTATAAAGGGTTTGATATGAGAGGGTTTAAACGGGTATTCGCCTACTTGTACCACTTGTGGTACTATTTGGTTATGTTAATTGTGATTGTCTCAATTAGCCCGTTCATCTATGTTACCTCACTCAAGGAAAACCGGTACCAAAATTTCTTTTGGTGGGCGCGATTTTGGGCAAAGAGTGTTCTTTTTTTGATGGGCATTCGCATGAAAAAATTTCAATCAGCCCCCTTGTTAAAGGAACAACATTATATCATTTGTACCAACCACAGCTCTGAGCTTGACATTATGATGTGTTTGGCGCTTGTACCCAACTGCTTTGTTTTTATTGGCAAAAAGGAACTCGCTAACATTCCGCTTTTTGGCTATTTCTATAAAAAAACCAATATTTTAGTTGATAGAAAATCAATAAGCAGCAAACGCAGTGTTTTGGAGAAGGCAGCAAAAAAATTGAAAGAGGGCATAGGGGTATGCATTTATCCTGAGGGTGGTATTCCTGCGCCAGAAATTGAACTCGCGCCATTTAAAATGGGCGCTTTTAAACTAGCCATTGAACAAGGCGTGTCTATCGTTTCCATTTCTTTCCCCGACAACAAAACACGTTTTGGAGATGATTGGGGGGTCGGCAGTCCAGGTATAGCTAGAGCGATTGTTCACCGGCCTTTGCATACCGACGGACTGTCGTTGAATGATATTCATCGCCTCAAAGACGATTGTTATCGTCAAATTTACTCAGGCTTGAATATTTCTGAGAACAACCCTTCGTTGCCACCGGAAGTTGTTGATATCGTTTCCTGAAAATCAGCACTTCCAGAAAGGTCAACAAGCTGTTTTTATAAGTTTAAAATTTGAAAAATGAAGATTACAAAAGAAGAAATCCAAAAGTTAGCACACTTGTCGCGCTTGTCTTTTAATGAGCAAGAGTTGGAAAATTTCACATCTGATATGGACAAAATCCTCGGGTTTGTAGATAAGATACAAGAGCTAGATTTGGAGGGTGTTACTCCTTTGGTGTACCTCAATGAAAATGCCCACGTCTTGCGCGAGGATGAGGTCATTCAGTCAATCACGCACGAAGAGGCCTTAAAAAACGCTCCACAACGCGACACAGATTATTTCCGGGTGCCGAAAGTAATTAATAATTAAGCGTCTCTTCTTGGTCAAAAATTATAGTTGAAAACCACAGCGACATTAATCATATCCACACGATTGATGCGGTTTTCTGGTGGAGGATTGCCCTCCTCCATATTGGCTTTATAAACCGCAAGCACATCAATATCAAGTCCTTCTAACAAACCGTGAAATTGGTGGTGGTATCGCGAATAGAAATGTGCGAAGGAGGGTAAGCCGTATTTGTTGAGGGCAAAGTTGTTGACTCCGGGTAATTGGTAAATGCCAGCGCCAAGTTGCAATTGACTTTCTGTTTCTTCGTGGTGCAGGGTGTATAATAAGTTTGCTGCATGTACATCGCCCGCTCCTTCTATGCGCTCGCGTGGCATACTCACGAAAAATTGCTCCCGTCCCCATTCTCTGGGAAACAGCAGCGCTCCCTTATCTGCAACACGCATGTAGTTTAAGGTGAACTCGTGCCGCCCTGTTTGTAAACCTGCGCGAGCTCCTGCCGCCAACGCAACATTGTCGGCTGCGTAATACGACAACAATTCCTCTGCGTTGCCCCCATCCCCACTGCGCGTTTGCGCAAAGCCTTGTACGCCAAAAATATAGTTGAAACGCTCACTTGTAGCGAAGTCCGCATCCCACTGTGCCTTGTGCAACAAGAAAACATTTTCGGCCCAGAAGGTCCAAAACTGAAATAGTTGTTGTTTGGTTTCTCGTTTTAATCCGGCAACGCCCAACCCTTTGGTGGAGGTATTGCCCACAAAGGCAGAAGGCTCGCCAAAACGATTGCGCCCAAAGGGATAAACGCCATAAGAATCGCCCATGTGGTACCAATCTACAGTTCCACGTGGCGTTACCGCCGTGTACCACCCCAAGAATCCGTGCCAAGTGTTGTGGTCATACCAGGTGGATATGCCATTGACAAGGTTGGGGCGCATCCGATTGTCTTGCTCATTTAGAAAGGGTGTGTTTACTACTTGACGCCCAAAACGAATATGCCAATCTTTGTGTTGATACCCCAACAACAACTCTTCAAAACGGTCTAAATCTTCGCGGTTGGTGGGGTCATTCATGTCAAATAATGGTAACTCATACCTGTTGGAGATACCTGTCTTTGGGTCGGATTCCGTGAAGTCGGAGGAGGCAACATCAAAGATAAAAAAGCCACTAAAGCGCGCATAGAATCCCAAGATGTGTGGCGATTCCCAAGCGGCACCTAATCCTTTTGCCAACGCAAAGTAGCTCGGTCTATCGTTGAGGTTGTGCGTGGCCATGGTAAAACTTCTGGTGTGAATGTGAAGGGTTCCACGGCGTAATTTGGAGGCGATACTTGTTGTGTCTTGGTGCGAATCCTGATGGTGTTGCGCAACGACTGCGATTGTCCACAAAAGTAGTGCGGACAAGAATAAGGCTTTCATAATAGACCTTCTTGTTTTTGTAATTGTTCCGTTAAAAGCAGGGTAAGGCGCTCGGGTAACACAAATCCGAACTGTTCCCAAAGGCGTTTGTCATTTTTGAGAATGAGATACGGTACGCCCTTAATTTGGTAATCAATCGCTGCCGCTGGATGGTCGTCGGTGTTGATTAGGCGTAAAGTAATGCCGCCAGGGGGAGTGTACGCTTTCAAGTAATTCACCATCACATTACATGGCCCACAATGTGTGCTGTGAAAAACTAACAATTCCATAACCAATAGCTTTTGAGGCCGCAAAGGTGCGCGCTTTGGTTAGTATACGTTGTGACGGATGTCACGGGTAGCGTATGGTAAATTTAAACGTCACCAATGCTACCCGTAATGTCTTTTTAAAACGGCTGGTTTTTTTAGAGATACATTCAAAAGAAATGCAAAGACAAACTTATTGCTCTCGATTTTTCACCCATTTTTCTAACCATTCGTGTTGTTCCCAAAGCATGTGGTTGATGGACTCAAAGGACACATAACTGTGGCTTTCATGCGGTAGCATGACCAAACGCGTTGTGCCGCCGTGGCCTTTTATGGCATTGTACATGCGCTCACTTTGCATCGGGAAAGTGCCGGAGTTGTTGTCTGCCTCACCGTGTATGAGCAAAATCGGGAATTTAATTTTATGAGCAAATGCATAGGGCGACATGTTGAGGTAAAGCTGTGGGTTCTCCCAAAAAGTGCGGTCTTCGCTCTGAAAACCAAATGGGGTCAAGGTGCGGTTGTACGCGCCACTACGCGCGATGCCCGCCGCAAACAAATCGCTGTGAGCCAATAGATTTGCGGTCATGAAGGCGCCATACGAGTGCCCGCCAATGGCCACGCGGTTTCTATCAGTGACACCCATTGCTTCTAGTTTGTCGATGGCCGCTTTTGCGTTGGCCATAAGTTGTTCCACAAATCTGTCGTTGGGCTCTTCGTCGTCCTTCATCGCTACGATGGGCATGCTGATGTCATCAAATACAGCATAGCCTTGGGTAACCCAATAAATAGGACTAGCCCAAAATAAGCGGATAAACTCATAAGGAGAGCCTTTTACTTGTGAGGCGCTAGATTTGTCTTTGAATTCGTTGGGATATGCCCACATGAGCGTTGGCAACGGACCGTCTTCGGGTTTGTAATCTTTAGGTAAGTAGAGGTTGCCCGACAAGGTAACACCATCCTCCCGCTCATAAGAGATCACCTGTTTTTCAACACCTTCTAACGATTGATAAGGGTTTTTGAACTGTGTCAACGCTGCGCTTGTTTGTTCTTTCCAATTGATGATAAAGTAGTTGGGCGGCGTATCTTTGGATTCACGGCGGATGATGAGGTCTCCTTTTTCTACATCTAGAATTCTGGAGATATTTTCATAATAAGGTGCAGCAGCGTGCCAGAGTCTTTCGGTCTCGAGAGTTTTGAGATTGATGCGATCTAGAAAGGGTACATTGCCTTCGGGCGAAGCGCCTGGCCCTGTGAGATAAGCATAGGTATTAGATTTGTCTGTAAGCAGGATGTATTGTCCCCACTCATTTTTATCGGTAACAAAAGAGCCGGGGTTGCTGTAGCGATCTTCAAAATTGCGGTCGTAGAGAACTGCTAACTTGGGTGACTTTGCAGAAGGGTCAAAAATGCCAGTAACGATGCGGCGCGAATTCCACCAATACATATTGGCAACAGCCATGTTCTTAGAATGCCAAGTTACACCAGAAAAGCGGAGTTCGAATTTCATACTTGCTCGGGGTGCTTTTTTAAACGGCGCATCCCAAAAGAACAATTGATCGCGAAAGGGTACATCAACGCGCGCGTCGCCGCCATCGAGTGCCTCTACCCAATACAAGGTGGCCGGTGCGTCATTGCGCCAAGCATGGCCGCGTTGCCCTTTCTGTACCGAGCCATAGGCGATCGGAATATTGTCCGCTAATGGGATGTTGACAATGTGTTTGACTTCTTCCCCAGATCGGTTATAAACAGCTACTTTTTGCGGAAAACGGCTGTATGGCACCAAGTATGAAAATGGTTTTTGGAGTGTTTCCACTAATATAAAATCGCCACTAGGCGAGGGGTCAAAATTGATATAGAAATCAGAAGGGCCCCACTCTGTGTCGGTGTTGTCGGTTAGTTTTATGTTTCTGACAGTCGCCTTGCAATAATATTCAAACAAAGCTTCATCATGTGGTGAGCTCAGTAAATCTTGATAGGTGCGTGCCGGGGCTTGTCTGCCTATGTTTTCCTGAACATTGGGCCCTGACGGTTTGCGCGAAGCTTTTGGCTTTTCCCCCCTCTCGGGTACGGCTAGGTAAAAAAGTTCCCTACCATTAGGCAGCCAAGTGTACGGGCGGCCGGGCATAGTATTGTTTACGGGCTGTTGGCTTATTTTGGTTGCGGTGGCTGTTTTTAAGTCGGCCACCCACAGCTCGATGTGTTGTTCAAAATCCAGCGTAAAGGCAAATTGCCCACCTTTGGGATTCCAGCTGATGTTACCAATTCTCGGGTCTTGGGGCAACCCCTGCAAAACAGTGCGTTTGGCGTCTTTTTCAGTGGTGGTAATTTCAATCTGCTTGACATAGCCCGTGCGCGACGGTCCGTTGTTCTCGGGATTGATGCGAATACCTGCTAATCGCAATTCGTCTTGCGCAAGTACCTCTACACTGGGCAAATCGGGCCGGTGTAGCAACAACATCCAATACCCGTCCGCATCAATAGCGACAGATGGTGTGGGGTCTGCATTGATTAACTCGGCAATTTCCTTAGGAGGCATTTTATATCCAATGGCTTCTTGACTCTTTAGGGAGTAACCTATCATAGCGAATAACGTTAGAACGATTAACTTTTTCATTTATAAAAAATTAAAATCAATATCAGGCCGCTAGCATGTGTCATCAGAAAAGTGATGACGTTAATGTGATTTCGTATTAGCTACGCTACTTGTGTGGGCGAGGCAAACAAAAAACTAGGGGCACTAACGAATAAAATGTTAATAAAGGAAGATAATGGATTTTGTTTGAGGTCAAATTGCCACAAAAACACCATTAATAAAACGGCTGGCAAGGTACAAAAGGTTTGTGAGTTTACAGTCGTTTTGTAAAATGACACATTAAACGCGTGCGGCGGGACAAATGTTTGTAGCTATTCTCGATTTTTACTGGGGCTATTTTACAAATTGTCTTTTGGTTCTTTGTGGATTTTTCACTTTCCCTGTTCATTTAAGAGCGCTCGCCAACACTTGCAAGGCCCTCGTAAAGTTTTGATAAAATTCACATACCCTTTACGCCATCCTGCTTACCTTTGCAGGCCGATAAAGAAAATTAGGAGAACTAATGATTGTGGTTGCGTACTACCTCGGTATTTGCAGCGATGTTCCTAACTATAAAAATACATTAGCATGTTTAATCCATGGCATGAAGTAGCAGCATTGCCAGCTGACAAAGATTTAATTAACGCGATTATTGAAATTCCACGTGGGTCACGTGCGAAGTACGAGCTCGATAAAGATACCGGTATGTTGCGTCTCGATCGCGTGTTGTATTCTTCGGTATACTACCCCCACAATTATGGGTTTATACCCAATACGTACGGAGATGATAAAGACCCGTTAGATATTTTGGTGATTTCACAGGTTGAAGTAGTGCCCATGTGTTTGTTGGAGGCCCGGGTTATCGGCGTGATGCGCATGCTCGACGGTGGCGAGGGCGATGACAAAATTATTGCAGTTGCTGCCAATGATATGAGTGTGAATCACATGAATGACATCAGTGAGATGCCATCACACATGTTAAAAGAATTGCGCTCCTTTTTTGAAGATTATAAAAAATTGGAGAATAAAGAAGTAGTTGTTGAAGATTTTCAGGGTCGTGAATTGGCGTTGGAAATTATCAATCAGGCGATTGTCGATTATGACGCAAAGTTTCGCCAATAAACAGTTTGTTTAGCTAATGAAGGTGGCAACACCTAGTAACAGTTTCAGTAAAAAACCCTCAAGGAACAGTTTCTTTGAGGGTTTGTTTTTTGGTAATAAATGGAGAGTCTAAAAAGTTCCAACGTCATCTTCGCACCACGCGTTCAAAGAGGGTTTGCCCGTTGGAAAATGTCAGTTGCAATAGATACATACCACTAGTTTCGGGAAGTTCTAATGTGGTGGTTTTGGAAAACACGGCGATTTTTTGGCCCTGAAGCGTATAAACGGTCACTTCTTGGACGTCCATGTTACTCTCTATACGCACAACTCCGTTTGTTGGATTGGGGTGCACCGAAAATTGTACCCGTTCACTTGTTGTTGCACTTAAATCTATGTAGCATTTTCCAGAAGGGTGAAAAAAGAGGCTTACAGAGTCATCGGTATAACAGCGAAGAGAATATGCTGGATAAGTCAGTTGGGTTTTGGCAAAACCGCAAAGGTTTAACAAAGGGGTAATATAGGTGCCCAAACCTGGCCAATTTCCGAGTCGGTCGTAAATCTTTTCATTGAGAACGTGACTTCCTGAAATTCTATAGTTTGCATTCGAAGAATCTCTTATGTTGACCAATGATTGGTACCGCAGCGATTGGCCAGACACCGTATCGTAGCCGACACCAATTACTGTAACTTGCGGCGTGTCTGCGCAAGTATAGGTCGAAGTATAATTGGCAAATTGCCACGTAAAACCCACTGGGGCATTGCGCACATAGAGCAATGCTTCTATATTGTTTTCGTCGAGGTAAAAAATGGAGTCATTCTCGGTTCGCACATGTATCAAATGGTTGTACTTTCCTCTCTTCAATTCTTGCCATTCTTTTCCGAAAAGCGTGACGTTGGTGTGGTGATAAATAGAATCGATGCCGGTTATTCCAAATTCATCATAATAGAAAATCCATTTGGCATTGTGACCAAATGGCGCTTGTTGCGCCACGACCAAGCAAGGCAAAACAAACAAAGTGAGTAGTAGTTTTTTCATGTTGAAAACGGTTTAAAATGAGGTAATTAAGCATTAGATAAACAACAACTGCGAATAGGTTGGCCGTGTGTTTCAGTATGCATCAATTCTTAAAGAAAGGAAACCTTTCTCTGAGAGAACCAACCCTTTTCGACGGGGTGATTTTGTTTCTGCTAATGTAACAAAATTTTGATTCCACGAGGAATGGCTGCTGTTTTTTTTTGAAAGCCAATGTTTTATTTGAATTTTGCTTGGGTTGTCATGGTGTTGTTCAATAGTGTTTCCACTTATGGCCTGTTGAAGAGGATGATTAGCTATCTGGTATCCATTTTTTTGGCATTACCAAAAAGGAGCAAAAAAAAAAATTACAGCACCATTACAGACAAAACTAGGTGCCACAAAAAGTTTGATACTCCCTGTCGTCAGTTGCAGGCGGTACTTGGTAGGGTGCCATTTCGCCTTGGTAGGTGTAAGGGTTTTTTAGAATGTCGTGCAGCGCCAAGAAGGGTGAAAGGTCGCCGAGGTGCGCTTGTTCTAAGGCATTTTCTACCAGGTGATTTCGCGGAATAACTTTGGGATTGTTGGCACGCATGATCGCTAAATCTGGCCCCGATGTGCCGCATCGCATTTCCCAACGGCGTTTCCAATCTAAAAATGTGGGTTGCAACCAAATGGTATCCGGCGCTAAATCTCCGGATAGCACCAAAAATGTATTCGTGTAGTCGGCTTGCGCTTGCTCCATCCATCCCAACAATTCCTCTACTAACATTCGGTCGTTTTCTTGTGGTTTGGCTATCCCTAACTTATTGCACATCATATCCAAAAATTTGTTTTGGTAGCGGGGCATAAAGTCATCGAGGAGGGTTTTTGCGCTGTTGGATGCCGCTGTTTCTGATTTCCCCAAAAGTGGCAAAAGCGCCATGGCAAGAGCTGCCACATTCCATCGCGCCAACAACGGTTGGTTGGCAAAGGCATACCGCCCTTGTGCGTCTATAGAACTAAACACGGTGTCGGGGTGGTAGCTATTCATAAACGCACAAGGGCCATAATCAAAGGTCTCTCCAGCGATACTCATGTTGTCGGTGTTCATTACGCCGTGAATGAAACCTACCCGCATCCATTCCACAATTAATGCGATTTGTGCGTCCATCACGTGTTCCAAAAATGCCAATGCTGGATTTTGTGTGCCTATCAACTCGGGATAGTGTCGTTTTATGGTGTACTTCAGCAAGGCCTCTAAATCTGAGGCTTGGCCAAAGTTTCGGGCGTACTCAAAGGTGCCTACGCGTATATGGCTCGACATCACACGAGTGAGCACAGCTCCGGGGTGAACCACCTCGCGATATACAGGGTCGTTGGTTTGAATCACCGCAAGGCTTCTGCTCGTGGGAATGCCCAAATGATGCATGGCTTCGCTTATCAAGTATTCGCGCAGCATGGATGCCAATGTAGCGCGCCCGTCGCCTCGTCGTGAGTAGGGTGTTGGCCCCGCGCCTTTTAATTGGATGTCTACACGGTTGCCATTTTGTAGGAGCTGCTCTCCTAATAGCACCGCCCGGCCATCGCCAAGCTTGGTAAAATGCCCAAACTGATGTCCTGCATAGGCTTGTGCAAAGGGACGCAGCCCCTCGGGAATGCTGTTGCCTGAAAATAGGGCTGTGATGGCTGAATCGGAAAGTGCAGACCATCCTAAATCTTTTGCTAGTGCTGTATTCCAAAGCAAGCACTTGGGATCGGAGATGGGGGTGGGGTGTTGTTCAGTGTAAAAGTGACCAGGTAAAGTCAAATAGGTCGGAGTGTCGAATGTAATCATGTGAGCGGGTTTGTTAAGGTAACAAAAGTAACCCATGAGTTTGTTCCGTTGGGTGTAGAATGGCACACAAGCCATTAGTTACTGTCTTTTTTTGAAATTTTGGTAAAGAAGCGCGCCTGCTGTATCGGAAAATGCTACTTTTGAACATTACATTTCTTTAAGTATCTCGCCATGCGCATGATGTGGGTTTTATTACTGATGAGTTTTCTCACTGCTGCGGCCTCGGAAAGTACGCAGCAACATGTCACTGTTGTGCAAAATGAATTGCGGAAACATCTTGAAAACAATCAAACAGATAGTGTTTTGGTGCTGACGCGGCAACTCTTGGAATTGGGAGAAGCTACCAACGACCCCCTGCTTACAGGTGAAGCACTCTTTTTTCAGGCCTATGTGGAAACCACAATAGATACAGCAATAGCGCTGTACAAAAGCGCGCTAGTTCATTTTGATACTGCGGTTTCTTGGCAGTTTTTCACCAATAGAAATATTGCGGCGTTGTATGAGGCGAAAGGTTATTTTTTGTTGGCCCTGCCACATCACCATCAAGCGCTACAAAGTGCTAAAGCCCTCCAGGACCACTATTGGATTGCATTGACCTATGGCGATATAGCTATCTGTTACAGTTCGGCCGAAAAATTTGACGAGGGCGTTGCTTATGGCTTAAAAGGACTTACTTATATTGAAGCGCATCCCCTTCGTGAAGACGATATCGGTTTTTTAAAAAGTTTTCTTAGAAATGCTGTTGGAATTAACTATGACCTCGCGGGGGCTTATGATGAAGCATTGGTGTACCACCTAGAAAATTATGAAGCCAACGCAATTGCTAACCCTTGGTTTTCCATCAATACCATTTGCAACAATATTGGAAATACCTTCAGCAAAATGGGCGATTGGGCGTCCGCTGCTAGCTATATCCAACGCGCGTATGAGTTGGTTTCCGACGACCCGTACAGCAAATCAACGGTAAGTTTGAACATGGGACGGTTGGCGATAGAAAATGGCGATAGGAATGCCGCAGAAACGTATTTTACCACGGCATTGCAACAAGCGGAGTTGGCGGGGAGTTATGAAAAAATTCGAGATGCTTACGAAGCGTTGAGCAAGTTTTACGAGCGCACCAATAACCCTGTTCAAGCGCTTCATTTTGCGCGACAATACCAAACATTGCGCGATTCTTTGCTCAACGAGAGTAAATTGCATTCTATGGCTGAGATGGAAGCGCTCTTTCAAATTCAAGAAAAAGAAGCCGACAACTTGCGATTGCTCAATCAAAATGCCTTTCAAGACTTGCAAATACAACGGCAACGCAGCCAGCTTTATTTGGTTATTGGCGGGGTTGTTTTACTTGTAGTTTTTTTAGGATGGTGGTGGATGCGTTTGCGTTATCAACGAAAAATTGCTGATGCAGAAACACAAAAGGCACTCGAGCGGGTCAGGTTTTCTGCTGTTATTGAAACGGAAGACCGGGAGCGGAGTCGTATAGCTAGAGAGCTTCACGATGGCTTGGGGCAAGTGCTTTCCAGCGCCAAATTAAACGTATCAGCTTTGGAGGCAGATGTGCCGGAAGAAGACCGTCCGATTTTGAACAATGCATTGGAATTACTAGACCGTTCGTTGCAAGAGGTGCGCGAGATATCGCACAACATGATGCCTGCCACACTTTCCCGCTTGGGGCTATTTCCTGCCATAAAAGATATGGTGCAGAAAATCAACCAAAGTCAATCTCAGTTGCAGGTGGTTTGGGAATGTGACGCTCCATCGCAAGATTGGCCCAGTCCACCCGTTGCACAATCGCTGTATCGGGTACTGCAAGAGTTTGTGAAAAACACATTGCAGCATGCCGATGCTACACAGCTATCTATTCGTTACCAGCAACAAAACGGACACCACATCTTTCAAATAAAAGACAACGGAAAGGGATTTAACACCCAAAGTATAGCACAATCCGCCGGGCTAGGTTGGGCCAATATTCAAACGCGAATGAATGGCATCGGCGCTGCGTTTACCATAAACAGTGTGCTCGGTGAGGGCACTTTTTGTGAGATAGTGATAGAGAAAGAGTAAAGGTTGTTTGGGCAGTGCTTTTTGCGCAGTCGTGCCCCAATTTCCAGTTGATGATCCGGTGAAAACGGTTGTTAAAATACAAGAGCGATTTTAAGAAACGACAAGCTTTTAGTAAGGAAAAATGGCCGCCTAGCTGTTTGTATGTTTAGTGTGTTGGGTTAATTGAAATGGCGAGGTAAAGGGGGGGTATATTTTTCAGGTTAAAACAGACTTAAGTGTTTGCTATTCAGAGTTGTTTTTGTCAACTTACCTCCCGCGCCCACTCATTTTTTTCCCCAAAAAAACCACCCCAAACTGCACGCCGCAAACCGTGGCCATGGCGCCGGCGATGCTGCCGTCTATGGCGAAAGCGAGGAGATAGCCCAATGCGGCACTTGTAATGCCAAACACCGCAGACCAGAGCAACAGCTTCGGCAAACGTTCGGTGATGAGGTAGGCCGTAGCGGGAGGAGCCACCAAAAAGGCGACCACCAATATGGCCCCTACCGATTCGAACGCAATAACCGTGGCAAAACTCACCATGCCCATTAAAGCAAAATGCCAAAACCGGGTGCGCACCCCGCGGGCGGCGGCATAATCCTCATGAAAAGAGGTGATAAACAATCCCTTATAGCCAAAAATTACAAACAGGGTCACCACCAAAAGCAATAGTCCATTTACCCAAAGGGCTTTTGCGCCAAGCGTTACCCCCGAAGCCAAACGCACGACCTGAAGAGGGGCATAGGCTATTTCACCGTACAGTACGCACTCTTGGTCCAAATCTACTTGCCCGCTAAAGAGGCTAATCAATATCACACCTATTGCAAATAGGAAGGTGAAGCTGATGCCAATGCTCGCGTCTTCTTGCAGCCGTGCACGTTTGTGAAACAACTCAATCAATACTGTGCAAAACACCCCAAATAAAGCGGCACCAATCAACATGACGGTGGCATCTCGCGATCCAGAGACCAAATAGGCTAATACAATACCCGGTAGCACCGCATGCGAAATAGCATCGCCAATCATCACGGTTTTTCGCAGGATTAAAAAACTCCCCAACCAACCGCAGCTTACTGCTACCATAGCGCCTACTAATATGATAATGAGTCCGTCCATGGGTTATTGTGTATAGGGAATATCGCTGTTGTGGGGGTCTTTTTGTGGCGTATTGAGTTCTTTGATGAGTTGCGCCTCAATTTCTGGGGTAATGATGTGCTCCATCGTTTCGGCTTGGGGGTGGATATGGTCGGCTTGCATACGCATGCGCTCGGTGAGATACACTTCCCACAAGCGGTGGAGTCGCACAATGCGCTTGCCTTCTTCTAAGCCTTTCTCGGTCAGCGCATATTGGTGGCTTTCTTTTGTAAGGCAGCCACGTTGTAGCAGCTCTTTGAGCCCTTTGGCTCGTTCCCGCGATTGAAAGTTCCGATGGGCTTGCAAGGTTTCTTTGGTAATTGCTGATGTAGCACCTGATTCGTACAGTTGATAAAAAGCTTTGAGCAGGTTTTCTGTGCGTATTTTTCGTTGGTTTTGATAACGCCTTCGAATACTGGCTACCACCCCTCTGTTGGGTGCAAACAAGAGAGAGCCTACGGCAAAGACACTCAACACCACTACAATCCAAGGGCCTGTGGGCATTTGTGGGTGCGTGTAGCTAACGAATGAGCCAACGAGCCCACCCACGGCGCCAATGGCTGCCGCTATGACAATCATCCATTCCAAGCGATTGGTAAAGGGGCGTGCCGCCGCCGCGGGTGTGATGAGCAGGGCGGCCATTAACACTACGCCAACGGCTTGAATACCTGTAGTAATGGCCAAAACCGTAATGGTGGCCATGATAAACTCGATAAAACGAACGGGCAACCCCAAGGATATAGCAAACTCACGGTTGAACGAGACCAATCGAAACACATTAAAAAACAATACAACAATACCGATAAGTGCAGCGGAAACCCAGCCAAAAAAATGCACTTCTTTAGTGGTCATCCCGGCGGCTTTTCCAAAGAGAAAACTGTCTAAACCCGCTTGTGTTCCCGTGCCCTGTTGCTGTATGGCGGTGAGCAACAAAATCCCAAACCCAAAAAACACGGACAAAATCAATGCGATTGCCGTATCGGTCTTGAGCTTGCTGTAGTTGACAATACCATCGATACTCAGTAAGGATATCCAGCCCGCCAAGAGCGCACCGACTAGTAAATATAGAGGCTCGCGTTCTCCAGTGATCATGAAAGCGAGTGCCACACCGGGCAAGATTGCGTGAGAAACAGCATCGCCAACCAAAGCGCGCTTGCGCAAATAGGTGAAACTGCCCACTACCGCAGCACCTATTCCCAATAAAACAGTACCCAAGGTCACCGTGCGGACGTTGGGTTCTGTGAAACTGAAAAACTCAAAAGCGGTTTCTAGCATTTTTTTGGTTTATGAAGGTTTATGAAGGTTTATGAAGGTTTATGAAGGATTATGAAGGTTTATGAAGGTTAATGATTTCAATTCCTTCGGAATCTTTATTGAAGAGGAATTCTATCCTTATGCTGCTTCGGGAAACTTCGTGCATGCTTCCTTATGCTGATTCTGTAAACTTAGCGCATACTTCGTGCTCCAAAAAAGAATCGCGCAAAGAATACCTTAACACACTAGAGAATATCCC
>JAIULY010000066.1 GCA_022565875.1 Schleiferiaceae bacterium
CGCGATCGTAAAACGGGCGAAGAAACGGATATTCCCGCACAAGGATTCTTCTTGGCCATCGGACACAAGCCCAACACAGATATTTTCAAAGGGCAACTCGATATGGATGAAGTAGGTTATCTTAAAACCACTCCAGGAATGGCAAAAACCAATTTGCCGGGTGTGTTTGCTACAGGTGATGCTCAAGACAAGCATTACAGACAAGCCGTAACTGCCGCAGGAAGTGGTTGTATGGGCGCACTGGAAGCAGAGCGGTATTTGGCTGCACTGGAAGGGTAGTCACACCTTTTTATGCTAAAATTAGCCGCCCCTTTTGGGCGGCTTTTTCATTCCAATCAAAACCACAATGCAATGAAACAATTCTCGTTTTTGGTTGTAACTTATTTTACAAGCTATACCGCGTATTTTATCTGAAAGCCGCATATTTGCAGTATGCGAATCTCCATTGATGTATTTGTTTTATGAACCGCACTGTTAATCAGCTTTTTTTAAGGTTTCTACTGCGCAGCCTACCTTTAGTAACACTAGTATTAGTGATAAATGGTTGTGGTGGAGGAGCTAGTGTGCGCACTCAAAATTTTGCGCACCTCTACTCTGATGGCGGAAATTTATTGCAACCAAAATTTAAGGTATTTCATAAATCACTCGACTCTACAGATATCTACTTTTCATTTGATGCTAAGGGATTGCTCTACAACAAAACAGAAGATAGTGGGGATGATTTTGTAGCCTCTTTTAGAATTGGCTATCAGTTGTTCTCTGATTATGACATGAAGGTCTTGCTCGATAGTGGCTCAGTAGTATTTGAGGATCAAATGACAAAGCCAAGCAATAAGCTCATAACGGGTAAGTTGGGTATAGAAATCCACAGGGAAATGGCTAGTAAAAAGCCACTGCTGGTGCTGTTTGTTTCTGACCTGAATCGCAAAACTTCTATTCCCAAGTTCGTCAATCTTTCTCTGAAAGACTCGCAAAGCGCTGAAAATTTCTTGTGGACAGATACTGCTGGAAACGTGAACTTCGGCAATCAGTTTCAATTGAATACGCCCTTCTTGTTGCATTATAACTTGAAGGGAACCCTGAAGTATCGTGTTCGGTATTACAATCGGAACTTTTCGTTGGCTTTGCCGCCACACGTGAATAAACCGGGAGAGACCTTGTCGTACCAAGCCGATAGTATTTTTGATGTAGACGCAACAAAACCAATTATACTCTCAAATCCTGGTTTTTATCATTTTCAAGTTTTTGAAACCTCAAAAAGTGGCTTCACTTTGTTTCACTTCGATGAATATTTCCCTTTGATTTCGAAGAAAAATCAGTTGAGTGGTCCGCTTCGGTATTTGACAAACAATGAGGAATACGCCGAAATTAGTTTTCATGAAGACCCCGACAGTATTAAGTACTATGTCGATAAGTTTTGGCTTACGCGCGCGGGATCTGTGGAGCGCGCACAAAAATTGGTCAATACCTATTATCAGAGAATAGAACGGTCTAATGAGCTTTTTACAAGTTATTTAGAAGGTTGGAAATCAGATAGAGGCTTGATTTACGTCATTTTTGGTGCGCCTTCAACGATTTACAGAGATGAACTTACCGAAAGGTGGATATACGGAGAAGCCAATAGCAGTTTGTCCTATAACTTTACTTTTGTTAGGGTCAATAATCCATTTACCAACAACGATTACGCGCTTACACGATTGAGTTCCTTCCGCTATGGTTGGGGCCAAGCCATCGAAACCTGGCGCAATGGCCAAGTCTACGGCGTAAGAGACATCAAGAAAGAACAAGATGATAGAGACCAACAACTCAGAATGCAACAATCTCCCTATTTTTGGTATTAGACCAATTATTGAGGCTATAGAATCCGGAAAAGAAATCGATCGTGTGTTGATTCAAAAAGGATTGCGATCTCCGCAGTTTTCAGAACTCTGGCATTTGATTAAGGAACATCAAATTCCTTTTCGCCACGTGCCAGTAGAGAAAATCAAACGCTTGACCTCCAAAAATCATCAAGGTGTTGTGGCGTATTTGTCGCCCATATCCTTGTCTACGCTGGATCAAATATTGCCCACCATTTATGAGTCTGGGAAAGACCCGCTCATTTTAGTGCTCGACCGCGTTACCGATGTAGGTAATTTTGGAGCCATTGTCAGGACAGCTGAAGTTTGTGGGGTCAATGCTGTTGTGATACCAGAAAAGGGCAGTGCCCCGCTCAATGGCGATGCCGTGAAAACTTCAGCCGGCGCTTTGCTTCGGGTGCCCATTTGCCGCGAAAAACGGCTGCGCGATGCCTTGCAGCAATTGCAAGACTCTGGCATTCGAATCATAGCTTGTACAGAAAAAAGCGATACACACATGTATCAGGTGGATTTATCCGGTCCTTTGGCTATTGTTATGGGCTCCGAAGATGATGGCGTAAGTGATTATATTATGGAAATGAGTAGCGCCAAAGCTGCAATTCCTATGTTGGGGAAAATCGGATCACTCAATGTTTCCGTATCCGCTGGAGTGGTGTTGTACGAATCTCTGCGACAGAGAGCAGTAGGGGAGTCTGCTATCCAATAAAAACGAGTGCACAATGATATCATAGATTGTCGGCCGAGAGGAAATACCCGACCTTTCTCAATCCGCGCTGATGTGCGAACTATAAAATAGTGGTTCGCGGAATGAAAACCTTGTTGGGAGCCGTATTGAGCAATTTGATACAGGACCGCTGATAAAACATAGAGGCGTCCTCTGATTTGTCGAATGAATACACCTTTTTGCTCAAGCGGATACCCCAAAATCGGCGCTCTACCACAACTTGGAAAAGTTTGTTGTGGATGCTGAAAAAGTGAATGGTTATTCTTGAGTTCGATAATTCACCAATGCGTCTAAATCCTCTAGCTGGTCGCCTCATAGTTATGTCCATATAGTTGACTTTCTTCGGCATCATAAAACAACAACAGTGTTGTATTAGGCACAATAAAAAAGCCGCTACAAAATAGCGGCTTTCTTATTATCAGAATGTTGTGCTTACATTCTCTTTTCTTTAATTCTTGCAGCTTTACCCGTGAGTTTTCTTTGGTAGAAAATACGAGCTCTGCGTACAGAACCTTTCTTGTTGATTTCAATTTTCTCGATAAGGGGCGCGTTCACAGGGAAAATACGCTCTACACCGATGCTACCAGACATTTTGCGGATAGTGAAGGTTTCGGTAGTACCACTACCACGACGCTGCAAAACAACACCACGGAAAAACTGGGTTCTCACTTTTTCACCTTCTTTGATTTGGTAGAACACGGTAATCGTGTCACCCGCACCAAAATTTGGGTGCTCTTTTGTGTTGACGAACTCGTCTTTTACAAACTTTAATAAGTCCATTGTAAATAATGTATAATTTGTTATCCAATTAGCAGCGTATACAATTTTTGCCAGAGGCTGGTAATCAGCGCTTAAAGTTACCTTTTAATGTCCCCGTAAGCGGCTGCAATAATACAAAAACTAATTGATTATACAACGTTTGATAATTGTTTTTTTGGCGCCATCTCGGGCTTTCCGTTGCAAGTCCTCACTGCGGCTCCAACGTGGGTTGCGGCGTGCGGGGTCTGCTCGTGCCTCACAGCCTCCTCCGCTCGCACCCACGTAAGTCGCCTCCGCTCCGGGCTTTCCACTGCAATCCCGGGCGCAGCGACGTTTTCCCAACCCGATTCAATCGCCATCACCAACATGGTAAACCTTTGCCTCGCTAGGCATTCACTAGGCTTCCATTATTCTCACCAAGCTAAAGCAGCTGATTGGCGTCCAAAGCTAATCGAAGAAAAATGCTTTGCGAGGGAAAAAATACTAAACGTAGATGCTTTTATCTAATTTTTCTCTTAGTAACACATAACAATACAGAACCGCTTCAATCGTAAACGGACTTCCTTTAACAGCTGTAGGTTTGCACTTACTTCCTTTTTTGAACAGCATAAGCAAAATGTTCATTATGTAATGCGCTTTAAGTAACACTTTTTGACACTTGTACCGTCTATTACATTTCTTTTGATGTCGATTTTTGTCACCCAAACAACCACCACCTTTCTATGAAGGCCCGAAAATGTTGGGGTTTTTGATGCAATCCGTAACTGAGGTGGATATAATCTGATGGACGAATTTAAAAATTGTAACGAACTAGCTTTTTATCAGAATTTTTCGTTTCTTGTCAGTCCCTTTATCACACATAAAAAAATTAAATCTTCAATTATGAAAAATGCTATTGCTTTCATTCCCTTGCTGCTGCTATGTTGTTTTTGCAGTACTATTGCCATAGCGCAAGTCAATGTTTCCAATTATGTATTTAATGAGGCCGTTAGAGCGATTAAAACGTCGCCAGATGGCAGTACTTACATTGGTGGCGATTTCACTGAAGTTGCTGAGTTCTCGGGTTCGGGATTGGTCATAGATCGAGCAACCGCCGCAAAGCAACCCCAAAACCCTGTGGTACATGGAGAAGTTGAGCACAGCGTTGCTATTCCGGCGGCCCTAGGTGGTGGTTGGTATTTTGCAGGTACCTTCACTAGAGTAGGTGAGCAAGAGCGCAAATCTATTGCACGGCTCAACCAAGATGGTACTCTTCACGCATTTAATCCTAATATAAACGGCTCCATTTCTGCGATGACCATCGACAGCACAGGGAATTTATTCCTTGCAGGTTCCTTCACCCTTGTAGATGATAGCACTACCTATCAAAACTTTGTAAAATTTGATAGTCTCGGCGTACTGACAGCATTCAATCCAACGAGTAATGGATCTGTAGATGCCCTAGTAGTTTCCTCAAATGGCAGTCTTTACGTTGGTGGAAATTTCACACAGATAAATACTTCAAGTCGCGCTTTTATTGCCAAGTTTGATCCAACCGGACAATTAACACCATTTAACCCTGGACTGATTGGGCGCGTTCAAACCATGGCAATGGACGGCAATGATAATTTGTATGTAGGCGGCCTTTTGGTGCCACCAGGTAATTTGTGGCAAAACACGTTAACCAAGTTTGACGCTAATGATTCGCTGACCAGTTTTAGTCCTGTTTTCAACGGGATACCGAATAATATGGTTTGCGATGGATTGGGTAGCCTTTATGTTTCGGGAACATTTTCAATAGTAAATGGTCAACCGAGAGAGAAATTAGCAAAGTTCGATGCAACTGGATTGCTTGTCAACTTTAACCCCGGCATTTCGGGTTCCATTTTTTCACTTGATGTAGATGCCGATAATCATTTGTATGTTGGGGGTAGATTTTTTAATATTGGTTGGTCATTCCAACGAAGAAACATAGCCAAATTTACGGTCAACGGTTCTTTATTACCTTTTCGTGTTTTGTTTTTTCAAGATGGAAACCCGCTTCAAGCAGTAAGGACACTTTCCGTTGGCGGGCTATCTGAATTGTTTATTGGTGGTAATTTTGTGGCTATGGAGGGTATTGATAGAAATCATTTCGCCAAACTCAACCCTCAAGGTGTGCTAGATACTTTTGCCCCCAATTTTAACAACTCGGTACATGCCATCGCAATTGACTCCCAAGAAAATCTGTTTGTTGGCGGGGCGTTTACATCTGTTAATTCCCATACACGACATTATATGGCCAAGTTTTATGCGACTCTAGATTTAACGTCTTTTGATGCCAATTTTGATTCTACAGTACACGTACTTTTGGTAGATTCTTTTGATAACCTTTTTGTAGGTGGTAGTTTTACATATGCAGGGGCTCTTCCTCGAAATGCACTAGTAAAGTTTGATGAATTTGGTAATTTAACGCCATTTAATGCTGAGATTGAAGGTAGTCCAAATGCAACTGAGGTAAGAGCACTTGCTTTAGACTCACAAGGGTGGTTGTATATTGGTGGTAATTTTACTCATGTAAGAAACACTTCGCGTATTCGTTTGGCGAAACTCAATACTGTAGGTGCACTTCATCCATTTCATCACAACATAAATGGTTGGGTATTAGCCCTGGCCATTGATACCTTAGACAACTTATATATCGGCGGTAGTTTTTCAAGTGTACGGCACACCACAAGAAAACGCTTGGCGAAATTCAATGCCAACGGTTCGCTAACTTCATTTTCCCCAGATTTAAATGGCAGCGTTAATGCTTTGGCATTTGATCAAGCGGGTCATTTATACGTAGGCGGGGCATTTACCACAATAGGCGGTGCGCTACATCAACGTCTCGCAAGGTTTAATAGCGCAGACGTTTTGACCAACTTTGAAAAGAATTACACCTACGGACGCGTAAAGGCGTTAGAGGTGGATGCTACAGGAAATTTGCATGTTGGAGGGTCTATTAATAATCGGTATGCTTTTTTGGAGGTGTGTCAAGCACCACCAAGTGTGTTGGCTGTTACGGATTCTTTTCGGTGCGACCCAGGGTCAGTTACTTTAATAGCTCAAGCCAGCAGCGGGGAAATAGTGTGGTACGATGCGCCAAAAGGAGGAAACGCGCTACATACTGGTGCCGTCTTTGCCACACCACACCTTGCCAACAACACCACCTTTTATGCAGAGGCAGTCGATAGCTCTTGTGTGAGTGACTTCAGACTGCCTGCTGTGGCTACCATCAACCCTTTAAACCTTTCCGTAGCTAGTTTCCCGCCCCACTTAACTAGTTGGGCTTTCGACGCTGCTTATCAATGGCTGGATTGCAATAATGGATATGCCATCTTACCTGGAGAAATAGATCAACTTTTTACCGCCACTATTAATGGAAGTTATGCGGTAGAAGTGTCGCAGTTTGGCTGTGTAGATACCTCGGATTGTTTTCTCGTAAACAACATTTCTGCCGAGGAAATTCAACTCTCAGCGGCAAGTATTGCCATTGCTCCAAATCCATCTGCTGGGTTATTTAATTTTGTGAATAACGATAGTCAACCCATTCATGTTTTTGTTGCTGATTTACACGGGAGACAGGTGCACGCAAAAACGATAACAGAAAAAAACGCAATGATTGATCTGACCACGGAAGCTGCCGGTGTGTATTTCTTAACTATTGAGCGATCTACTGGCGAGCGTTTCCATCAAAAACTAATTGTCAAGTAACTCGGATTTTGCTGATTGTACAGATTTTAATCAAGTCGCTCGCTCAAGTTTAAGCAATTTGATGGGTTTTCTTTTTTTAAAGTTCTTATTTTCAGAAGTCTATAAAAAACTCCCCCTCATGTTGTTGCTACCAAAAGCAGAGGAAGTTTTTGAAAATTGGTCTATCGAAAATTGAGTCTGCTCCGAAAAGAATGTTTTCAATTAAAATCGAAGCGGAGGGGAGGTTATGGACCGCAGTTAACTACTTGTTAGCGAGAATTAAAATATTCCCCAACAAGTAAGCCTTTGGTAGAAAGGGACTTTTCGTAGGGGGGGGCAAATTAAATATATTCAAAGTAGTGGGCAAGTAAAACCATCCCGAACAAGGTATCTAAAGACAGGGCAACAGGGTATATTTTACAACGCAGAGATGCTACTAATACTTACGAGAACCTCTGTCCAAGACGCAGTAATTTGTTGCGTTGAAACATGTAGAATACCATGGCTATCAAAGGCATTACAAACATGGTAATCACCCAAAAAGAGCGATTGTAGATTTTGTTTTTTACAATGTCGCTGAAGATGATTACCCAAGTAGAAAAGAAAAGCATCAGGCCAATGGTCAATATGACTTGTGAATACTCCCACCCGCTAAATTTTGCAAACGAACCGAGAAAGGTAATCAACGTACTGCCCACAACCAAAAACCAAGCGGTTGTGTAACTGATTCTAAAATCTTGATTGTCCATGTTTTGTTTTTTAAGCTACGAAAATAGCGTTTTTGCACAAGTTATCCAACATGTAGTTGGTAAGGGTTTGAAATGCGCCACTTTGTAGGCGGGTGACCTTGTAGCAAGCAGCTGGCTTGTTGTTTTTTTTAGAAAAAATGGAGACTATTTGGTTGGGAAACGTTGAGGAAATGGATATTTATTTTCGAGGTAACTCTTTCGGGTGGTTTTTATCGAGGTCCGGCGTGGCGTGCACAATGGAAATAAATGCAATCGGTCCAATTGTTTTTACCTTTTTAAAAACTCCCCAACCTAGCCAAAAGGCTAAACCTGTCAATATCAAAGCTATTGCGATACCAATACGATTGGGTAAGGTTGCATATATTAGAATACTGAGAACAATAGCCCCGCCAATAGGCAGTATTCCTATAAAAATTCCCGATAGCGTATTAATTATCTTTTTCAATGGGCCGAGGTTTTAAAATAATTCCAAAAAATTACGATGTTACAAAAAGTAAAAGTAAATGGTTTAAAAGGAATGTTAGGCCTGAAATCTCAATGGTCATGATAGAAATTGTCCACTCCTTAATCTGCGACCCTTGGTGCGCACTTCCCAAAACTTTGTGTTCTTACAAACGACCCAATAAAAAAATCAACAACCGCAATCGCTGGAATATGCAACGCATAACTACTATGATAGTAATCAATTGCGCTTCATTGACAGTGGTCAGCGGAACCCCACCAAACTCACGTACCCTCTAATTTCCGAATCCTATCGGTTCAAAATGGAAAAATTTAAATCCTAAACATTCAGTCTGCTCCGAAAAAGATGATTTCAATCAAAATCTCCCGACAAGTCAGCGTTTGGCAGAAAGGGACTTTTCGGAGGGAGGGCAACATGGTTAAGTGCGAATAGAATACATGTCTCAAAATAGGTTCAGTACACAACTAAACCCCAGGTCCAGTATTTATTTCCAGCGTCTATCCGTTGGTTCAGGGGCATTCAGCGTCCAATCTACAGGTCCATCGCAGCGTATTTCTACCACAACGCTTGTTTCTGGGTCTCCAAAAAATTTCAACATTTTGTTGCGCCACGATTTAAAGCTGTCATAGTCGTAAAAGCTACAAGCATAATTGAGTATACAAATATCTTGCTTGTTGATGATGATGATTGTAGGTGTAGCATTGGGGTAACTTCGCGCATTTCTACCGACGCGCAACTGCCCGCCATCAATGAAGTTTTTTGTCCAGTGCTTCATAGCATAATCTCGGTCTGTTTCACTTTCGTAGTAGTAAATACTGAAATACAATTTTTCCTTGACCTTGTTGCCGAGGTTGTTTTCTGCTTTTTCTGTACTGCGAAGCATAAACTTATCTGAAAACTCAAATCGGCTACCCTCAATGTCGCCAATATCCCGGTCTGCAATGTTGAGGTATTTTTTCTCGTAATTTTCTGATTCAGATTCAATGAAAGCAGCAATGCGTTGCTTGAGGTCTTCTTCTTCTGTATTGTAAGATGAAAGGAGTAGGAGAGATAGGGCAGTAAATAAGATGATGCGCATAAAGGGTATATTTTTTACAAATATACAGGTAACAGTTGCATAAAAAAAGCAGTCCAAAAAAAAACCTCCGATATATCGGAGGTTTTGTGGTGCAGGACGGAATCGAACCGCCGACACAAGGATTTTCAGTCCTTTGCTCTACCAACTGAGCTACTGCACCATTGACAACTAATTCTGTTGTCGGGGCGCAAAAGTACAATTGTTTTTGTTTCTCACAAGAGAAAAAACACTGGTTTTGAAAAAAAATGAGAATTAAAATGTAAGCTGCTGATTGTGAAATTACAATGCAAATTTATATTTTACCTCGCGTTACATTTACCATCAATCCCCCCACTGATTTTATAGCAAGTTACTTCTGAAGTATGCTTTAATTGGAGTCTAACGTCTCGAAAGCACTAGAAAGCGTTTGCCTAACGGGATACAATTTCTCGTGATGCAAGTCTAATTTTTGCAACAACTCATACAGTTGTTTAATTTCTCGATTCGTTAAATTTCCTTTTACAATTCCAGAGATGATATTCATTTTGGGGAGCATTTCGTAAAAAAGCGCCCTGCCTTTCTCGGTTAATTTAATTCTTCGTGCTCTTTTATCTTCGAGATCTTGATAATCGGCGACTAGCCCGTGTTTGAGAAGGCGCTTAATGACCTCCATGCCCGTGGGAATTTCACCGACATTTAAAGAGATGAGTTCTGTTTTCTTCATGCTAGGAGAAAAGGCGAGCGCGGCCAAATAAGCAAAGTCATCGCCGCTTACCAATTCGGTATCTTTCATGGCGAGCTTCATGTAATATTTAGCGTATTTGTTTATTCGCTCTACGTGGTAACATACGCGACTAGCGATGTCTTCGCTATTTTCGATGTGAACCCTTGGGTCGTCTTGTGCTCTGGTAGTCAGTTTGAGGCGCTCCTCTTGAGCCAGCCATTCAGCGAAGTTTAACAACTCCAAATGATCGGGTTCGTTGCCTAATTTCTCGTAGTGTTCTATCGCAGACACTATTTTTTTGGTAAGTGCGAACTTTTTTTCCATTTCTTAGTTTATTCGAAAAACATAATAAAAACACCTTGAAAAACTATATTTCCAAACGAGTCTCCCTTTTGCGTTTAACCAATACAATATTAGCTTTTATTTTGTTTACCCAACTCAATGCACAAGACGGCATCATCAAAGGGAGGGTCTTTAATTCTTTGACAAATGAACCCCTGCCTTTTGCCGCTGTATTGGTAAATGGCACCGACAAAGTAGCGACCACCGACTTGGATGGAAATTATGAAATCGTAGGACTTTCACCTGGCTTATATAATATTGAAGCGCAATTTATAGGTTTCCAACGTTTAGTGATTTATGAAATTCAAATAACGCGTTCGCGGCCAGCTGTGGTGAACTTTGCTATGAAAGAAGCCGCGGCTACGTTGGAGGAGGTGGTGGTTTCTTCGCAAACGCAATTTGAAGAGCGCATAGAAAGTCCTGTATCGTTGAAAACATTGGGTATTAATGAAATCCAACGTAATCCTGGAGGCAATCAGGATATTAGTCGTGTGATTCAAGCGCTGCCAGGTGTGGCTTCAACTGTTGCCTTTCGCAATGATTTGGTTATTCGTGGAGGTGGTCCTAACGAAAATCGCTTTTTCTTGGATGGTATTGAGATTCCTGCCATCAATCACTTCGCTACACAGGGCTCATCTGGAGGACCTGTTGGTATGATCAATGTTAATTTTATACGGGAAGTTGATTTCTATACCGGAGCCTTCCCTGCGGAACGCGGTAATACGTTGAGCTCATTGATGGAAATCAAGCTAAAAGAAGGCAATCCAGATAAAATCGCTGGCATTTTTCAAGTGTCTGCCAGTGATGTCGGACTTACACTCGACGGGCCTTTGGGACCTAAAACAACTTTCCTAGCCTCAGCAAGACGCAGTTACCTACAATTTTTGTTTTCTGTTTTGGAATTGCCCTTTCTCCCGACGTACAACGATTTTCAATTTAAAGTGAAACACAAATTTAGCGACAAAAGCCAGTTGACCTTGTTGGGATTGGGTGCCCTGGACCAATTTAGATTGAACTTAGAGGCCAACGAGACACCTGAGCAACAATACATCTTGAATTATTTACCTGTAAACGAACAGTGGAATTATTCCATTGGAGCTAAATACACTCAATTTCACAAGTCGGGCTATACAGATATTGTTTTGAGTCGATTTATGTTAAACAATGTTAGTTTTAAGTATTTTGAAAATGATCCTTCCCAGCTCAAGCTTTTGGATTATCAATCGCAAGAAATCGAAAATAAGTTGCGCGTAGAAAATACCTATTCAAAAAATCGCTGGACCTTGACTTCAGGTTTTGGATTTGAAGAGGCTAAATACAATACCTTTACCGTGAATAGGCAATTTGCTGATGGTTTTGTGTTGAACTACGAATCTGATTTGCGTTTGTACAAGTACGCCGCCTTTGCACGGGTTAACAAAAGTTTTTTCAAAGAAAAGTTGGCTTTGTCTGCCGGTTTTCGAACGGATGGTTTGACGTTTAATGATCATATGAGCAATCCATTAAATCAATTCTCCCCACGAGTTTCTGCCAAATGGAATATCACCGATGCACTCTCAGTAAGTGGCAATTGGGGCATATTCTATCAACAACCTCCCTATACAACGTTAGGCTTTAGAAATGGTATGGGTGATTTGGTGAATGCGGATATGAAATTCATTCGATCAGAGCACTTTATACTTGGTACATCCTATTTGTTTCCCTTTAGTGCCCGCTTCACGGTTGAGGGATTCTACAAAGGGTATAGCCAATATCCCTTTTTGTTAATCGATAGTGTAAGTCTAGCCAATTTGGGTACTGATTTTGGCGTTATCGGCAATCAACCCGCCACCAGCACCTCTAATGGAGCTGCCTATGGATTTGAGGTGAGCTATGAACAAAAATTATTCAAGGGCTTTTATGGCATCGCCGCTTACACCTATGTGCGCAGCGAGTTTGAAGACCGCAATGGCAATGTTATACCTTCAACTTGGGACTTTCGCAATTTAGTGTCCATCACAGGTGGTAAGCGCTTTAAGGGCGATTGGGAAATTGGCTTACAGTATCAATTCTTGGGCGGCGCGCCTTTTACTCCATTTGACGTAGAAGCAACAGGGCTAGTTGTTAATTGGGATGCCATTGGAAGGGGGATACCCAATTTTGCCCTGCTGAATACCGGTAGACTCGATAATTTTAATCGCGTGAATATTCGCATTGATAAAAAATGGTTTTTCGAAAATTATAATTTGAATATTTTTCTTGACGTCCAAAACCTTTTGGGACAAGCGTTATCTGGTCCACCTTTTATCGATGCGCAGCGCGATGCCCTCGGAAATCCCATTATTGACCCAAACAATGCAAAGCGCTATTTGACAACATCACTAGAAAACAGTGTAGGAACAGCATTGCCTTCTATCGGGTTGATTTTTCAATTTTAAGGCTGCTCCGAATAGGCAATCTCTATTAAAGGCCGACTTGTCGATAAACTTTTGAAGGCTCATAAAAGAACTATGATTTCCTCAAAGTCATCTTTTTTTATTGCAAACATTCTTTTCAGGACTAATTTAGTTTTTGCAATATTTCCTGTTGTGGATCCAATGGAATAGCGACAACACTTTTTAAATTTTGACATCCTCAAATTGAAAATCCATTAAAAAGCTTGTGTTGCGCAATAATTGATTATTTGTATAATTAAACTTAGGTAAAACATCAGTTAACATTAAGTTTACCTCTTTTGATTGTTTTTTATTGGTAATCAGGGTGATAATTTATATTTCAATACCTAATCAAGTTTAAAATCAACATAACTTTGGCTATTTCTTGCTGTCGCAGTTTTGCGGAAAAGAAATAACAATGAGTTCGAAGTGGATTTTACTTCTCAGTAGTAGTTTTTTTTGGTGTGTGTCAGCAATGGCTCAATACAAAGTCACCGGAAAAGTTGTTGACGCCAGAACAGGCGAAGAGTTGATTGGTGTGAACGTGGTTGTAGAAGGTACAAAAATAGGTGCTTCCACAGACTTGGACGGGAATTTTACTATTGAAAATGTTCCCTTCGGTACCACCGCTGTCGTAGCATCTTATATTGGATACCAATCACAGCGTGCTGTTGTAAAGTTTTCAGGACTCGAAGCGCGAGTGACCATAAAACTCAAAGAGGAGTCGATGCTTTTGGAAGGCGCAACGGTAACGGTTGAGAAAATCACCAATACAGAAAGTGCCATAGTATTAGAGACCAAGCAAGCCAAACAGGTCATCTCGGGAATTTCGAGTCAGCAAATGGCCAAATCTCAAGACAAGGATGCTGCCCAGGCCATGGCGCGCATACCCGGTGTTACCATAGTAGAAAATCGGTTTGTAATGATTCGGGGTGTGAGCGAGCGCTACAATTCTATTATGATTAACAATGTAGTAGCGCCATCAACAGAGGTGGATAAGCGTACTTTTTCCTTTGATTTAATCTCTAGTAGTGTGCTCGATCGCATGATGATTTACAAAACGGGTGCACCAGAGCTCCCTGGGGATTTCGCGGGAGGGGTTATTAAAATATTTACGTCTAGTGCTGTTCCTGAAAATTTTACAGACATCAGTTTTTCCGTCGGGTATCGTCAGAACACCACTTTCTCTCCCTATTTTCAAAGCCAAGGCAGTCCAACTGATCGCTTGGGGTTTGACAATGGATTTCGCGCCTTGCCTGATGCTTTTCCATCAACACGCGTATTTCAAAACACGAATAGAGGTGATCTATTGCGCCAGGAATTAGGACGTGAGCTAACAAATAACTTTCAGCCAACAGAACGAATGGCTACCCCAGATTATTCGATTGGGGCAACATTTGGAAGAAAGTACACCGTCAACGGAAAAAAATTGACCACCCTCACATCCGTGAACTTATCGGAATCCTATCAGTTTTTTGAACGTGATTTTTTCAGGTATTTTGAGTGGGAAGACCGTACGCGTCCTGTAGACCAGCGTTTTGCATTTTTGGATGACAACTATCAAAGAGATAATAAAATAACGGTGTTATCCAACTGGA
>JAIULY010000067.1 GCA_022565875.1 Schleiferiaceae bacterium
AAACATGCAATCCCCTCGGGATTGTTTGGATGGAACACTATGCGTGACATTGAAAATCCGCATGGTAAAAAATGCAATTCCGGTGTATTGATGAAACCGACAAACATACCTGACCCTGAAAGGGTCATATGTTTATAGAAACACGAGCCATCAATAACCACACGACCCTGAAGGGGTCGCATAGATTGGGAAATGAATGTTCCATAAACATACAATCGCGGTACGGTAAAAACAACTAACACAGGATAACTGACCCTGAAAGGGTCATATGTGTATAGAATCACAATCCAAGAATAACCCCTCGACCCTGAAGGGGTCGCATAAATTGGAAAACGAATTTTACATAAACATTCAATCGCGGTAGGATAGAGACAACAAACACACCATTAAACCTGTAAGTCAGCTGTTTAAAAAAAAAAAAATACCAGGGTCTCGTCGCATTTTGGGTTATCACCTAATTGTTTGTGCTAATGACGTTTAGACCACAAAACAAGTATCGTATTCATAAATGACATCTCTTGATTCATTTTATTGCAACAAAGCGGCCATAAGTTTCAAAATAGAATCCGGAAAGTTTACCTATTATTGCATGGCAATTCTTTGTGTATGGCCAATAAAGTTACCCCCCAACAACTTCAAGAAAAACTAGAGCTACTTCTCAAACGACAAGATTATTTTGATCGGGAAATCCGCCAAGTTCAAGCAGATATCGACCAGCTCAAAGCAACTTACTTTTCTGAGAAATCTGACGCGGCCGTTCCAGACCCCATTGATGCCCCTGAGCCTCAGCTCCAATCAATGCCTATTCAACAGAAAGCATTGAACACCAAAAGTAAAGCAGCCTCGAAAAAAACGACAAATCGAATCACGTGGGAAAAACAAATTGGTGAAAATTGGATCAATAAACTAGGTATTGTCATTACGGTGCTAGGGGTAGCAATCGGTGCGAAGTACTCGATAGAAAATGATCTCATCAACCCCATTACGCGTATTGTTTTGGGCTATCTCGCCGGCTTGGTTCTGTTGGGCTTTGGCATAAAACTCAAGGACAACTACCATAATTATAGCGCGGTTTTAGTAAGCGGGAGCATTGCTGTTTTTTACTTCATAACTTTTGCTGCCTTTAGTTTTTACGCAATTGTACCTCAGGGGGTGGCCTTCGTCTTATTGGTGCTATTTACTGTTTTTGCGATAATCGCAGCCTTACATTACAACCAACAAAGTATAGCAGCTATTGGGTTTGTTGGTGCCTATGCTGTGCCTTTTCTACTGAGTGATGGAAGTGGTAATGTCGCAATCCTCTTTAGTTACATGACCATAATTAATGGTGGTATTCTCGCTTTGTCTTTCAAAAAAAATTGGAAAGCCATTTACTATGCTGCCTTTGCTTTTTCTTGGTTGATGTATACCGCTTGGTACCTGCTCGACTATTCCGTGGAGGAGCATTTTGGTATAGGCCTTCTCTTTTTGGGACTGTTTTTCGCATTGTTCTATTTCCTTTTTGGGAATTTTGCTTTGCGTCGAAACAACGCTCATTTGACCACAAGTCTCGGCTTTCTGATTACTAATGCCTTGCTCTTTTATCTTTTAGGAGTATCTACATTAAGTTCCATAAAGTCAAATTACCCAGTTTCAGGAATTTTCACCCTAAGTAATGCCATTTTACATGGCGCTGTTGGATGGCTATTGCTAAAAAACAATAAGCTAAACAGCAAGTTGTTATTTCTTCTCACGGGACTAACTATCCTTTTTGTGGCGATCACCATCCCCATACTATTGAGCGGTAGTTGGATAACCATCATGTGGGCCGGATTGGCACTATTACTCGTATGGTTAGGCAAATCTAAAGGAATATTGGGATTACACCTATTTGCATACCCTGTAAAGTTTCTAGCGCTGTTGAGTTTACTAATGGATTGGGAGGTGGTCTATTTTGTTTGTTGTGGTGTCGAAATAGGAGAAAGAATATCGCCCTTTCTAAATCCATATTTTTTGACATCCGTCCTATTCCTCAGCTCCTTCGGTGGTATTTGGTACATAAATAACTCAACGTCAACCCGCACTTTTCAACCCGCTAAGACTAAGATACTTTCTGTAACCGTTCCATTTGTTATTTTGATAGTGAGCTACTTCGCTATTTGGCTAGAAATCAATACCTATTTTTATCAGTTGTACTTGGATTCTAAAATTGTTATTCCTTCCATTGTGGAAACTGATTCTGATGCATACGTTTGGAATGAAAACATAAATGCGTACAAAGTCATTTGGCTGGGATTGTACACATTACTATTCGGCATCGGGTTGACCCTGATAAATGGTTTCTGGCTAAAGGGTGAGTTGTTTGCCAAGCTGTCCTCCTTAATTCTAGTAGTTTCTGTTCTTGCCTTTTTAATGTTTGGGCTTTATGCATTTAGTGAGTTGCGGAACGAGTATCTATTCCTTGACAAGGATCGGCTTTACCCGGTTTCAAGCTACTTTTTAGCCCTGAGATATGTCGCTATCTTGGTAATAGGATTTGCTTTAACAACTTGTAAAAGACTGGTAGTAAAGACTTTTCCGGATGAGGGAATTCAACAGGCATTAGGCCTGTTTATCCATGTAGTGATTTTGTGGGTACTCACCAGCGAGCTTATTCATTGGATGGATATCGCAAACTCACAACAACCTTACAAATTGGGCATTAGCATTCTGTGGGGAATGTATGCCTTGTTCCTAGTTGCTTGGGGTATTACCAAAAAACAGCAATACATCCGAATAGGCGCTTTCTCTTTGTTCGGTCTTACTTTACTCAAGTTGTTTCTTTATGATATTACTCACTTGAGTACGTTGGCGAAAACTGTAGTTTTTGTAGTGTTGGGGGTTTTGTTACTCCTAATTTCTTTCCTTTACAACAAATTCAATAAGGCTATTACTGATGAGGATATTCGGGAAACGGATTAGTATTTTTCTACTTATCGCATACCATGCAGCATTCGGACAAACGCAACAATTCGATTATCAACGAGAAATATCTGGCGTAGATAGCATTTGGCACACTATCGCATTACCTCAACATGTGCTGTCAAAAATAGCTTTAGACTTTGCAGATTTGCGTGTATTTGGCGGAGCAGATGGGGCTATTGAATTGCCTTATGTATTAAAAAAATCAGCGCCACAGCTCCAAGAAAAGGAAGTCCCCTTCCAACTGATTAACCGCTCTTTTTCTGATTCACTCTACTATTTCACTTTAGTCACCATAGAAAAAAACAGAATTAATCGCATAGATCTTAATTTTGACCAAAACAACTTTGACTGGAAAGTGACGCTCCAAGGTAGCCAAAATCAGGAAGAATGGTATACCGTTGTAAAGGATTATCGCATCGTGTCCATTCAGAATGCGCATTCCCGTTTTAGTTTCGCAACACTTCATTTTCCAACATCAGAGTTTTTATATTATCGGTTGATAGTTCCCTCCTCTTTAGCACCAACACTGCTACAGGCAGCAATGATTTTTTCCACCGAGGTGCCTGGTGAGCTTTTAAAAGCCCCTGTTTCCCGTTGGGATACCCAAATCAAAACATCAACTAAAACGACAGAAATAGGAATAGCACTAACACACCCAACATTTGTCAATCAGTTGTCTCTGCCAATTCTCGATGAATTTGATTATTTTCGACCAATTACCATTCAATACGTAGCAGATAGCACTCAGGTCTCTGGAGAGTGGTTGTACCACTACAGAAATTTGTATTCGGGTACATTGCATTCGTTGAGTGCTCCAATTTTTGATTTTACACCCATCCGCGCTCAACATTTCAAAGTAATTATCCAAAATTTTGACAATCAACCCTTGCACTGCGACACGCCAAGTTTTTGGGGGTATAAGTACGAGTTGCACACACGTTTTCATGAGGGAGGACCGTATTTTTTACGGTATGGAAATGCTGATGTTCAGCAACCAAACTATGATATTGTCCAGTTTCCTGAGAATATTCCACCATCTTTGTCGCCAGTGAGCCTCGGCCCTGAATTATTTATAGGGAATAAGGCTGTACCAGCCAAAAAACCGCTATTTGCTCATCCTATATGGTTGCTCGGGGTGATAGGTTTGGTAATCGGTCTCTTGATTTGGTTTGCTTTTTCTATGCTAAATAGCGCCAAAGATTTACCGAGGTAGGTCAATGGTTTTATTGTGAATTGCACTGAATTTGTGAAGTTTGATAGGGTTTCTGCAATTCAGTGTATCGGGTTTAATTATTTACTGATTTAAATTGATAGACAGAAACTGTTAAATTATTTCTATATTCGATTACAGCTTCAATCAAAACATCTATAAATGCCGTAGATTTGTCAAAAATCAGAGGGCACGAAAGTAACGTCCATTTGATAAGGTCATTTAAAAAACCCTAAAATTAGTAGCAATATGAAAACAACATTTTACGCGCTGTTATCCGCTTCGGTGGTGGCAGTATCCTGTCAAAGTGGTGGTGAGCAAAAAGCCGAGGTAGATGCCTACTCTGGTGCCACCATGAAAAGCCATTCCAATGCTCGTGCAACGAGCAACAGCGACTGGTGGCCCAATCAATTGAATCTAAGCATCCTAAGACAACACTCCGAATTATCTAATCCTTTGGGTGGTGATTTTGATTATGCAGCGGCCTTCAATAGTCTTGACTATTTTGAATTAAAAAAAGACATTGAAGCTGTTCTAACCGATTCACAAGATTGGTGGCCGGCAGATTTCGGCAATTATGGTGGTTTGTTTATCCGTATGGCATGGCACAGTGCCGGAACCTATCGCACAGGCGACGGTAGAGGTGGTTCGCGCTCGGGACAACAGCGCTTTGCCCCCATAAATAGTTGGCCCGACAACGCCAACTTGGACAAAGCCCGACGTTTGCTGTGGCCTATAAAACAGAAATATGGCAATAAAATTTCATGGGCCGACTTGATGGTCCTCACAGGCAATGTGGCTTTAGAAAACATGGGCTTCCAAACCTATGGCTTTGGTGGCGGTCGCGAAGATGTTTTTGAGCCGGATTTGGATGTCTACTGGGGATCTGAAGGCAAATGGCTTTCTGACGAAGAACGCTATGCGGATGGACGCAAATTGGAAAATCCATTGGCGGCCGTTCAAATGGGATTGATCTATGTGAATCCCGAAGGTCCAAATGGCAACCCTGATCCTGTTTTGGCTGCTCATGACATTCGCGAAACTTTTGGCAGAATGGGTATGAACGACTACGAAACCGTGGCCTTAATAGCTGGTGGACACACTCTCGGAAAAACCCACGGAATGGGTAGCGGCGAAGACATTGGACCCGAGCCAGAAGCTGCGCCGATTGAAGAACAAGGTTTTGGCTGGAAAAATGCCTACAAAACAGGTAAAGGCCCTGATGCAAACACTTCAGGTTTGGAAGTTACTTGGACATCAACGCCCGCAAAGTGGAGCCACGATTACCTAACCTTCCTGTTCAAATACGATTGGGAACTCACCAAAAGTCCGGCAGGAGCGCATCAGTGGATTGCCATTGGATCTGACAGCATCATTCCAGATGCCTTTGACCCCAACAAAAAGCATCCACCTTATATGTTGACGACAGACTTGTCATTAAAAATGGATCCGATCTATGAAAAAATTTCTCGTGAGTTTTTAGCAGATCCAGCTTCCTTTAACGAAGCGTTTGCCAAAGCTTGGTTCAAATTGACGCACAGAGACATGGGACCAAAAACAACTTACTTAGGCCCCGAAGCGCCCAAGGAAGATTTGATTTGGCAAGATCCTATCCCTGCTGTAAATCACGACCTCATAAACGCCAAAGACGCTGCAGCTTTGAAAAATCAATTGTTGGCCTCAGGATTATCCTTGAGTGAAATGGCCACCACGGCTTGGGCTTCGGCTTCCACCTATCGCATATCTGATAGAAGAGGTGGTGCTAATGGGGCACGTATTCGCTTGGCGCCACAAAAAGACTGGGAAGTGAACAACCCCAAGCAATTGCAAAAAGTGTTGGCGGTTTACGAAAAAGTGCAGTCAGATTTCAACAGCAAATCAGGAAACAAAAAAGTTTCTTTAGCAGATTTGATCGTTTTGGGTGGTAATGCAGCAGTAGAAAAAGCAGCGGCAAATGCTGGGGTTACCATTACAGTCCCCTTCACCCCCGGACGTATGGACGCTTCACAAGAACAAACCGATGCGGAATCTTTTGACGTATTAGAACCAATGGCAGATGGTTTCAGAAACTACCTGAAAACGCAATACACCATTTCTACAGAAGAATTGTTGATCGACAAGGCGCAACTATTGACCTTAACAGCACCAGAAATGACTGTTCTACTTGGTGGTATGCGGGCACTTAACGCTAATTTTGATGGCAGTAACCACGGTATTTTCACCGACAAAAAAGAGCACTTAACAAATGATTTCTTTGTAAACCTGTTGGACATGGCTACCGAGTGGAAAGCTGCTGATGATACTAAAGAAGTTTTCAACGGACTCGATCGTAAAACTGGCGAGCAAAAATATACCGCAACACGAGCTGACCTTATTTTCGGGTCGCATTCAGAGTTGCGCGCCCTTGCAGAAATCTACGCACAAGCAGACGCACAAGAAAAATTTGTGAAAGACTTTGCAAAAGCATGGGCTAAAGTAATGGAACTCGACCGCTTTGATGTTCGCATTGCGAAAAAGTAACAGCGGATTTCATTGATTATAAAGAAAGCGCCGGATAGTTATCTGGCGCTTTTTTGTTTTTATAATTCGGCGAAAGGGAACACATCCAGTTGCTTTAGTACAGTGTATTGGACACACAGCTTTTTATTGAACCTCCAAAGACCTACCTACTAATCTTAACCAAGAACAAAAAAAGCAACAAGATAGGATTACGGCTCGATACTGATGTAATCGATGAGCAATTCGAAATCTTCTTCCAATTTATTGGCGATGAGAAAGGTAATTTCCTCAAAGCTATCTGCATTGAAATTCGGCATATCCAATTTTCTACCGCGAAAGCTAGGGTAAAGTGATTTTAAGGGAATAGAAATGGTTTCCCAATCTCCCGTTGTAGCAAAAGTGGTGATATACGAGTAATACTCATTGGATTGGGTTTTAATGCGAAACTGATAATTTTTCCCATCGCCCTTTACACGCAAGTAAACAACACTTTCGGGAGTTGTGGAAACCGGCTTGCAGCGGTGACGCACTGATGAAAAACCGCCGTTATTTTTTGTGGAAACATGGCCATAAAAAGCACCATGCCCTTCAGGAGTGATGGTGAATTTGCCTGAAGAAACGCCGCCCATCACCACATCATCTACAATTTGCCATTGTTTATCATCAGTTGTTGTGGAAAAATTAAAAATCATTGTAGTGGCCATAAGCAACGGTAGAATTAAGGTATGAACGAGTAGCATGATGGAATCGTGTTTTGGCATAAGCAACAGAAAGCTTTGCCGATTGTTTTTCATTAAAGCAGTGAAAAAAACACAAACCCCATTAGACCGATAGCAGCAGCGAAACAAACTTGAGGAAATGTAAACAACATTTAGGTAGGTTAAACAACGCGGTTTACCTATTTTTGCACGCGATTTTACATCGAAAATATGGCCAACACAAAATACATCTTCGTTACAGGTGGGGTTACTTCTTCATTGGGGAAGGGCATCATCTCCTCTTCATTAGCTACCTTACTTCAAGCCCGTGGTTATTCCGTAACCATCCAAAAATTAGACCCTTACATCAACATTGACCCCGGTACGCTCAATCCTTACGAGCATGGCGAGTGTTTTGTGACTGAGGATGGCGCAGAAACAGACTTAGACTTAGGGCACTACGAACGTTTTTTGAACCGGCCTACCTCACAATCCAACAACGTCACCACAGGCAGAATTTACCAAAGTGTCATCAACAAAGAACGCGCTGGTGCGTACTTGGGGAAAACGGTACAAGTAATACCTCACATCACCGACGAGATAAAAAATCGCATACAAATACTGGGCAATACAGGAGAATTTGAAATTGTCATTACCGAAATTGGCGGTACCGTAGGCGACATAGAAGCCCTTCCTTATATAGAGACTGTGCGGCAATTGCGTTGGGAGTTAGGCGATGATTGCTTGGTGGTGCATCTCACATTAATACCTTATTTACCCACGACAGGCGAATTAAAAACCAAACCCACCCAACACTCGGTAAAGCTTTTACAGGAAAGTGGTGTACAACCGGATATCTTGGTTTGTCGTGCGGAGCGGTCTATCGGTGAAGACATTAAAAAGAAACTAGCCCTATTCTGCAACGTAAAGAAAGAGGCGGTAATTGAATCGCTAGATGCCTCTACCATTTATGAAGTGCCCATTTTGATGCAGAAAGAAAAATTGGACAAAGTGGTCTTGCAACGGTTGAATTTACCCGTAGAAGCCGAGCCCGACTTGGTGCGTTGGAAAGACTTTTTGTACAAACTCAAATACCCACAAAGTGAGGTAACCATTGGGTTGGTGGGCAAATACGTAGAATTAAAAGATGCCTACAAATCCATAAGTGAGTCCATTATTCACGCCGGTGCAGCCAACGATTGCAAAGTACATGTGAAGTGGATTCACAGTGAATCTGTTAATGACGAAAACGCAGCGACACACCTTGGTAACTTGGATGCCGTATTGGTAGCGCCTGGATTTGGTGAGCGCGGTTTTGTGGGGAAAATTGCCACAGTAAAATACGCTCGGGAGCAACACCTACCGTTTTTGGGAATCTGTTTTGGAATGCAAGCCGCAGTGATTGAGTTCGCGCAAAACGTGCTACAATTGGCTGGAGCCAACTCGAGCGAAGTAGACCCCAAAACCCCGCACCCTGTCATTGATTTGATGGAGGAACAAAAAAAGGTAACCAACTATGGCGGCACCATGCGGTTGGGCGCCTGTGCTTGCGATTTAACACCCGACTCGCTCGCCAAGAAAATCTACAAACGCAGTCAAATTTCAGAACGCCATCGCCATCGTTTTGAATTCAATAGCAACTACAAAGAACAATTTGAAGCCAATGGCATGTTAGCTAGTGGTCTCAATCCCGATACTGGACTTGTTGAAATAGTAGAAATACCCGAGCATCCGTGGTTTATGGGCGTGCAATTTCACCCCGAATACAAAAGCACGGTAGCCAATCCCCACCCCTTGTTTGTGAGCTTTGTGGCAGCAGCTGTAACCCACTCTCAGGAAAAATAAAATGTAACATTCCCGAAAAGGGTCGACTTTAAATTGAATAAATGGAAAAGAAAACAGATCGCAATCAGATTTATGGTTTTGTGCTAATAGGTTTGATTCTCGTTTTTTTTAGTTGGTACAATACCACTTTAAACCCGGCTGTAGAAGCCAAGCCTGGAAGCGATGCCGATACCGTTGAGGCAACTAGCACTCCTGCAAATACTGCAACAGCGCCTAGTACTGCCATTGAATCTGAAGCAACGGAGTTGGCTGCAATAGACACAACTGCCGCAGCGGCATTAGGGCAAGAAGAGCAACGCTATGTGTTGGACAACAATTTGATGCGTTTAGAATTCAGTTCAAAAGGTGGTATGCCTGTTTATGCTGAATTGTTTCAATACAAAACCTATCAAGATTACGCCAGTGGCGATTCCATCCCCCTAAAGCTCATTGAAGAAAACGGTCATTTTAGCGCCTATTTTGGTGAGGACATGACCACTGCCAAAATGAATTTTGATGGAGTAGTCACCACAGAATCAGGAAATCAAGTGTTGCGCATGACCGCAGCAGCACCAGGTGGTGGGTCTGTGCAATGGGTCTATACGTTGTACCCCGATAAGTACGACTTTGACATTCAACTACTCGTGCAAGACTTACAAGGCGAGGTAGCCAATGCACCCGTTTACCTGCGTTGGAACCAATTGGCCATGCGCCATGAAAAGAGTTTGAAAGCCGAAAACATGGCTACCCAAATCTATTACTACCGCGAAAACGATTACCACACCTTGAGCGCCGGGAGTAGTAGTAAAAAAGAAAAAGATCAAGTAAAATGGGTGGGCTACAAGCAGCAATTTTTCTCCGCTATTTTAAAAAGTGATGGGCTGTTTACCAATGCGGTAATGGAGTCTGCAGAAATAGACAATGACGATAATTATACCAAGGCTTTTGGTAGCGTCCTCACCGCTGGCAACATGCAAAATGGCAATTTAAACTTGCCCCTCAACATGTATTTGGGGCCAAACAAATATGAAATTCTTCGCGAATACCCGCACGATTACGATAAAGTTATTGACTTTGGCTGGGGTATTTTTGGCTGGATTGGTCGTGGTGTTGTAGTGAAAATTTTCAACTGGTTAGACAATTACCACATCAACTATGGCATTATCATTCTCATAATGGCCTTGATGATTAAGATTGTGCTCTTCCCTTTCATGTTTTCATCGTACAAGAGCATGGCCAAAATGCGCGTATTGAAGCCGGAGATGGACGAGTTGAACGAGAAATTCAAGGATAAAGACCCCATGCAAAAGCAACAAGCTGTGATGCAATTGTATCAAAAAGCTGGGGTGAATCCGTTGGCCGGTTGTTTGCCTCAATTGGTGCAATTACCCATTCTTATCGCCATGTTCCGCTTTTTCCCAGCCTCTATAGAGCTGCGACAAAAGGCATTTTTGTGGGCAGATGATTTGAGCTCGTTTGATGTCATTGTAAGTTGGGACAAATACGTGCCTTTGCTTTCAGATTTTTACGGGAATCACATCAGTTTGTTCACGTTATTGATGGCGGCTTCTACGTTTGCCTACACCATGCTCAACAATCAGTTGCAAGGTAGCAACCAGCAATTCCCGCAATTGAAATATATCATGTATCTAATGCCAGTGATGTTGTTGTTCTGGTTTAATAGCTACGCCAGTGGCTTGAGCTACTACTACTTTATTGCCAACATCACCACGTTTGCACAACAATTTGGTATTCGTGGGTTCTTGGATGACAAAGCTATTTTGGCTAAAATTCAAGAAAACAAAAAGAAACCTAAAAAGAAATCACGCTTCTCAAAATTGTTGGAAGAGCAAATGGACAAACAAAAAGAACAAGCAAACGTCAATAGAAGAATACGCAGAGGGAATCAGTAATTTTTGCTGCTCCTGCACGTTGCAAAAAAGCCATGAAAAAAGCCAAACGGTTGTTTTCATGGCTTTTTTGATTTTGCCCGTCCACACACAAAAACAGGAACCTACCCAAACAAACTTGCAGAATGATTAGGCAGGTTGAAGGAATTGCTGGCCTTCACCTATCCACATGCTGCTTGGATTCTTAGCTGCAAGCATCCAGAATAAATTTTGTGCTTTTGGTTACACAATTTCCTTGAATCTTTGTTATATTTGTTGTCAACTAGTTAAGCCTTCATACGGCTGTTGTTGTTTTGATTAAAACCCCTTCATCATGTACACAAGAAAATATACACTTCCTGTCTTATTCGTAGTTGGCGCGCTTTTAGCCATTGCTTCTTGTGAAAAAAATGACGACCTAAACACAGCAAACAATACCCCTTGCAATCCTGCGCCCTACGATATACAATGGCCGGCACATTTTCCTAGACCACTAATTCCTGCTGACAATCCCCTTACAGAGGCTGGCGTAACGTTGGGAAGGCATTTGTTTTATGAAAAACGACTTTCAGGAGACAATACCATGTCCTGTGCCAGTTGTCATATCCAAGAAGCAAACTTTGCCGACCTTACCCCCACTAGCGTGGGTATTGACGGCATTGCAGGCGATCGAAAATCTATGGCTATTGTCAATTTAGCTTGGCAACAGCACTTCTTCTGGGATGGTCGCGTCAATTCGTTGGAAGAACAAGCCTTACTTCCTGTGGAAGACCCCATAGAGATGCATGAGACTTGGGCCAATGCACTCGACAAAATTTTAGTAGACCCCTTGTATGAACAACTCTTCAAAGACGCTTTTTGCGATGTGAAAATCACAAAATACCACGCAGCCAAAGCCATCGCCCAATTTGAGCGCACTTTAGTTTCGGCCAATTCCAAATACGATAGGGTTGTTTATGGGCGCACAGAAAACTTCACTGACCTTGAAGCATATGGCAGAAACATGTTTGTTAACGAGGAAGGTGACTGCTTCCATTGCCACGGTGACATTGCCACACACAACCTCTTTGGCGCTTGGGGAACACTACAGTTTAGCAACAACGGCCTCGACTCTATTTTGACGCCAAACACCGGCTTAGAAGTAGTTACAGGCGACCCATTGGATAGAGGCAAATTTAAAATCCCTACGCTGCGCAACTCCGAGTACCTTTTCAATTACATGCACGATGGCCGCTTTTCGACGCTAGAAGAAGTGCTCGAACACTACAATATGGGAGGGCATATTTCTGCTACTATTGACCCCAATATGGAGTTTGCCGGTATCGGCCACAACTGGACCCCTTACCAAAAAAGTGCTTTGTTGGCCTTCATCAAAACGCTTTCTGATATTGAGTTCTTGAGCAACCCTAAATTCTCAGACCCATTCGAGGAGTAGCTTTTGGTAGCTCCCTTTTCTCCATTCTTAAAGAAAGTATTTGCCGTCCACATCCCCTAAAAGAAAAACTTGGGACAGGAGCAGGCTTGTCGTTGAGGTAGCTTCGGGATGTATTCAGAAGATATAGCTTGTTTTTAATAGCCGAATACATAGGATGCATCGCTTCGGAGCAAAGACTATGAAACGGGTGGATTAAATTAGATTAATATTTTTACACAACTAAAAAGAGTTCTTTTTCTGTAGTATTTTATTTGCTAAGTTTGTCGTGTCTAACTTAAATTTAAAATATCATGAAAAAGATTCCATTATTTATTGCAATTATCTTAGTGGCAGTTTCATGCAACAAAGATAAAAACTCCGAAGGTGTAAGTTATAGCAAACTGCAAAAAAGCATTTCTACACCTTTGGGTGATTCTTTAAGAAGCGTACTAATAAGTTTACCTGTAGAAACACATGAAGACTGGTTTTCTTCACTAACATCAGAAAGTTGCGCAGCAATTTGGCTGAGTAAATTCAACTCTATTCAAGCACATCCTTGGACTACTGAACAGCAAAGTGTTATTGAGGAACTAAAAAGTTGGATTTCACCTGAGATTTACGAGGAAGGGTCTCAAAAGCAAATGGATTTCCATCAGGAAAAAGGAAATATTCAGGAAAAAGTACTTGCTAATTTTTCAGTTTTAGAGGCAACATTACTATTCTTCCAACCTCACAATTATCCAAATGAATACCAATTCGTATATGGACCCACTGTTGAAGATCCTGACCAACCAAGACAATTGTCTTGCCATTGCAAGTGGGATATTTCATGTTCTTTAATAGCCCAAGGTTTCTGCACTAATGACAATTGTTCATCTACAAGAACTGGTTGCGGTTTTTTATGGAGCTTTAATTGTAACGAAAGATGCGCCAAGTAATCCTCGGTTTCATATTTGGCCTTGCGTTGTTTGCTACGCAAGGCTACTTCTACTATATAGAAGTATTTTGGTTCTTTTTCCTCGGAGGCACCATTTTCTCCCTTGTGCTTGGGGAAAACAAAAAGACATGGCTTCTTTTTTATTCGTCCATTATAATACTATTTTTGAGTATAATTGTTATAATGTTTTTTGAAGATCCACCTGAATGGCATCTCCAAAAAGGCTTAGGTTTCCTGATTATGAGCCTTGCCCTTGGTATTCCCTTGTGGCTAAAACAAAAGACCCCTGTGGTGAAACTCTTGCTTATCGCAGGGTTCATCGGGCTAGTATTTCAGCATCAATACCTGTTAACTACACCTCTAAAAATTGTCACCTTAATTGAAGAGGATAATCCCTTTGAAAACTTGCTTCATTTAGAAGACAGCGCAGACTTTGTTATTCCTGAGGGGCCTTTTATTGCTTTTACATACAACAAAGGGTGCGGTGGTTGTATCCGGATTGCAAACAAATTAAAATCGTTACAATCGAGTAACTTCCCACCGCTATACACCATCAAACTTGTCACAAAAAGGGATAAAGAGCCGAGAAACATTCCCAACTATGTAAAGAATTTGGGGTTACCTGCAGCAAACTACCTTATAGCAGATACAACTGTTCAAAATAGACACAGCGCAGCGCTTGCGCCTACAACCTACTTTTACAACCCCAACCAAGGGTTGCAAACACTTGAAGGTTATGAAGTACATGTGCTCGACCAGCTCTATCATCAATTTCAACAAAATCCTTCTTGGTTTTCGCGGCTTGTACCCGAATCGTGGTACACCTCACTAGCACCGTATTTGGCGTTGCTTACTATTGTCTTGTTATTCTTTGGCCAGTCCATTAGCACCACCATAAAAAAAAGAAAGCAAAGCCCAACGCCATAAACACCCTACTAAGCGAGAAGATAGGGAGTACA
>JAIULY010000068.1 GCA_022565875.1 Schleiferiaceae bacterium
CCATTCCGAACAGAGTAGTTAAGCCCACCAGCGCTGATGGTACTGCGGTAATACGTGGGAGAGTAAGTCGTCGCCATTTTTTATTCAAAAAGCCTTTGTCTATTGTTAGATAAAGGCTTTTTGCGTTTTAGACAATCCCTTTCTCGGGCTACATTTTTCTGCGGGTTGGTTTGCCATAAGGGTGAAAAATACCTTATCCATTCCCTTTTTTAGTGTTTACATCTGTTATACCCTTATTTATCGATCTCTGCTTGAGATCAAATGGATGCTTGGATTTTTCCGTACTGATAGTCTCGTATATGCGTCCTGCAAGGTTTCTTAGTTGAGCGGGCTATTTTGCTACTGAGGAAGACAGTAACTCTAACTATTGCTTACGCCCCGAATTTTGAATTCATGATATTTACATCACCCCTATTTGGATGCAACCTCTTTATCATAAGCCATCCTCTAACATCCTGTGTAAGTGCTTTTTTTGAAAGGCGTAGATACTGTTTTCGTGTTCCTACATATTTGGACGCTGACCTATTCGGGTCTAAATAATGTAGGCTTGAATATATAGTTTGGTTCTTAGCACGCGTTCATCTAAACCGTTATTACTGTTTTTAACTTGTACAGCCGAAATAGTTGGATTAGTTGATTTCGAAAAACACCTAGAGACGTTTCAAATGTGAACTTGAATGAAGTCTTATATTGGCATTCGTTAATTAGATCTTCGCGCTTTTCTATTCATCAAAAATATAATGCCAAAGGCAGTGAAAAACATGATTAAACTATACACCGCTGCTGGTATAGCGAAATCGTTGCTCTTCAATAAACCTAGAGCAAGGGCAATAGCTAGGGTTCCGTTTTGAATGCCACTTTCTATGGAAATGGAAATCGCTTGGTCCCTCTTTAAGGAGAATATCGTGGCTGTTAGATAGCCAAGTAAAAGTGTTGTAACGTTTAATACAAAAGTTCCAATGCCTACTTCGCTGAAATAGGGGATTATATTTGCTCTCTCTTTGATTGTAATGCCTATTATTAATGCCAACAGTACTAATGCGGAGGCTATTTTTACAGCACCTTGCAGTTTGTCTGCGATTGCTGGCTGAAAGCGTTTGATGAGCATTCCAATACTAATGGGCAAAATTGTAATTATAAAAAGGTCTTTAAAAATATCAAAGCGATTGAGTAGAATGTTGGTTTCATCTTGCCCCATAAAGTGGATTAGGGACCATTCTAAAATCAGTGGGATTGTAAATAAGGTGAGCACACTACTGAGTGCTGTAAGTGTAACGGATAGCGCAGTATCGCCTTTGCACAAATGGGCAATTAGATTGCTCGTTGGCCCACCTGGACAAGCGGCTATTAGCATTATCCCTACGGCTAAGGTGCTTCGAATGTCTAATACTTGGATTAATAGATAGGCAATGAAGGGTAAAAAAAGCAATTGATTGGTCAAGCCAATCACAACGGCTTTTGGAAATTTTACTACACGAAGAAAATCCTTTACTTGTAAGGACAGCCCCATGCCCATCATGACAATCATTAAAGCAATACCTAAATATATTTTTGCAGAATCATCCATGCTTCATTGTTTTAGGTAACAAATATCGAATTTTTTGTCAAGCATTCTAAAATAATTGTTTGCAGCCTCTTCTCATTTATGTTTCTGCTTCGTTTATTGGTTGCTTTGGATGAAAATTCAATGAGTAATCCTATTTTTTGGCTGAAACGCTATTCCTAAAGATTCCTACTGTCAACTCAAAAATACCAGTCTTAATGCAATGATTTGCGCGTAACTTTGCACCCTATGGAATTTCATCATTTTACTTTGCCCAATGGCATGCGTGTTTTACACAAACCAACAAGTACACCCGTGGCGCACTGTGGTTTAATTATTAATACTGGTGCGCGCGATGAGAATGAAAGTGAGGAGGGGTTGGCACATTTTATCGAACATACATTATTCAAAGGGACAAAAAAGCGTAAAGCTTATCATATACTCAGTAGATTGGACGATGTTGGTGGAGACCTTAATGCCTACACAAGTAAAGAAGAAACAATTGTTTATGCTAGTTTTCTATCCGAATACTACGAGCGTGCCGTAGAATTAATTTTTGATATCGCATTTCACTCGACCTACCCGCAAAAGGAAATAAATAAAGAAAAAGATGTTGTCTTAGAAGAAATCAGCTCCTATCTCGATGCTCCATCAGAACTAATTTTTGATGATTTTGAGCAACTGATTTTTAATGGGCACCCTATTGGAAGACAAATTTTGGGAACGCCAGCGTCTGTTGCGTCTTTTACTCGGGAACATGTACTTGATTTTGTTAGCCGAACCTATAATCCAGAGCAAATGGTTTTTGCTTCAGTAGGAAATATGACAACCCCGAAGTTTGAGGCTATGCTCATGCGTCTAGGGCAGGAACTCCCCCAAAATCCTCGACATTTTGAACGGCAAATACTCAATGGATATTCGGCCAAAGAACAGACGCTTGCAAAAGAAACCTATCAGTCGCACGCTATAATTGGAAATCGAGCATTCGATATGAAAAACCGAAATGCGAGAGGGCTCATTTTGCTCAATAATTTACTTGGCGGGCCAGGTATGAACTCTCGATTAAACCTTAATATCCGCGAAAAATACGGGTTCGCTTATCAAATTGAATCATTTTATACACCTTATACCGATACTGGAATCTTTGGGGTATATATTGGGACAGATAAAGGGACGTTGCAAAAGTCGCTGCAATTGATTGAGAAAGAACTGAAAGTGTTACGCGATAAGAAGTTGGGAACGCTACAACTGAGTAAAGCTAAAAAGCAACTTCTAGGACAAATTGCGTTGAGCCAAGAAAGCAACGGCAGTCTTATGCTTTCTTTAGGTAAGAGTTGGTTGCACTTCGATAAAGTTGACACGCTGGAAGAAGTCCAACGAAAAGTGATGGCAATAACAGCTGAAGAAATTCAAGATATTGCCAATGAGGTTTTTGACCCCAATAATTTGAGCCGATTAATTTATAAAGCCAAATCATGAGTTTTCTACATGTCAAAGCGCTGCATATTATTTTTGTGGTAACGTGGTTTGCCGGATTGTTCTACATAGTGCGGCTATTTGTTTATCAAAGAGAGGCACAAGATAAATCATCGGACGAGCAACGTATTCTAAATCCACAGTTTGCTTTGATGGCTAAACGCTTATGGTACGGAATAACGTGGCCAAGTGCCGTAATTACGTTGGTGTTGGGCGCATTGATTTTATACACAGCTCCTGGTTACTTGCAACAGGGATGGATGCATGTGAAGTTGTCCCTAGTTTTGGGGTTGTACATCTATCACGGTATCTGTCATAGCGTTTTTCTAAAGCTACAACGCCAACTCCCCGTTTGGACAAGCACCAAATTCCGAATTTGGAATGAAGTTGCTACAATATTTTTGGTAGCCATTGTTTTTTTAGTCGTCCTTAAGAATACGCTTGATATGGCTAAAGGTCTTTTTGGGTTGGTTGTTTTTACTTTGGTTTTAATGCTTGGTATTCAATTGTATAAAAAAGTTCGAAAACAATAATTGAGTCTACTCCGCAAAAGGATGATTTCAATCATAATCGATGCGGGGGAAATTTTTGAACCGGGGCTAACTAATTGTAAGTGAGGATTCAAAAATCTCCCGACAAGAATGTGTTTCGCAGAAAGGGACTTTTCGGAGGAGGCTCATAATTCAAATTTTGAGTTCAAAGTGGATGAAGTAAAAAGCCCTGACGTTATTTTTATTTCGCTTGGAGTTTCTTTAACTTCGCCACCTCTATTAAATATGGCAGAAACTAACTTTATTTTCAAACTATGAAGAACCAATACATTACCGCTATTCTTTTAACCGCCTCACTTCTTTTAGGCGTTAATGGCTTTTGTCAGTCCGCTTTTTGGGTGTTTTTCACCGATAAAGAAGGCGTGACATTTGAACCAAGAGCCTATTTCCACGCTGCTGCCATTGAGCGCAGAATTATGAATGGACTACCCGAGTGTGATAGTTCTGATTACCCTGTACGTGAGGATTACGTAGCCCAAGTCTCCGAGATGGCGAGTGAAACCGGATATGCCTCGCGTTGGTTCAATGCTTTATACATTCATGCTACACCGGAACAATTGTCCCAAATTCAAAAGCTACCTTTTGTAAATGAAATCATGCCAGTTTATTCAACGCTACAATTGGCGGAGTCGAATGTGTCTGATAGTCTCCAGTATTTCAATAAAACACATTTCCAGCAGATTAATTTAATGGGAGGTGAAGATTTTATGAATCGAGGGATTGATGGTTCGGGAATTCGTGTTGCTGTATTCGATGCTGGTTTTCCCCAAGTTGATGTACATAGTGCTTTTAACCACATTCGCGAAAGCAACCGGATCGCTGAGACATTCAATTTTGCAAAGCCAAAAAAGGATGTATATCGCAGCAATAGTCATGGTCTCAGTACGCTCTCCAATATCGGCGGTATTTTTAATGGACAGACGTTAGGACTTGCCACCGGAGCTACATTTTTATTGGCGGTAACAGAAATTAATATTGAGATTTTGAAAGAGGAGCACTGGTGGATAGCCGCTGCTGAATGGGCCGACAAACATGGGGCGCACATTATCAATAGTTCTTTGGGGTACGGCGTTGATCGATATTTTCCTGAAGAAATGGATGGAAAAACGACCTTAATAACAAGAGGTGCAAATAAAGCCGCAGGAAAGGGGATACTCGTGGTCAACTCTGCAGGCAATGAGGGTGATGATAAAAGATGGCGAATTATTGGTGCGCCCGCAGATGGGGATAGTGTACTTGCAGTAGGTGGTATTAATCCAGACAACAATAATAAAATAGATTTTGCATCTTTTGGACCAACCCCCGATGGCCGCAAAAAGCCAAATGTATCGGCCTCTGGAAAAACAATGGCTGCAAAGAAAGGCGACGTTGTTGGAATCAATTATGGCACTTCATTTTCCGCCCCATTAGTTGCGGGCTTTGCTGCTTGTGCCATGCAGTATTTGCAAGGAATCACCGCAATGGAGCTTTTTGCAGAAATTGAGCAATCCGCCTCGCTATATCCTTACTTTGATTACGGCACAGGCTATGGTATTCCGCAAGCTGCGCGTATTTTTGAACGCAACCCTATTATTGAAGAAACTTTTGAAGTGCTGAAAAAAGACGGTACCTTGCAGTTTTCTATTTTGCCAACAGCCACAAAAAACCAACGCACGAACCGGTTTTTGGGAGAGGAGTACCTCTATTATCACCTAGCTGATGACGCCGACAGATTGCTGCATTACGAGGTGCTAGGGGTATATTCATCAACGCCACTCACCATTGACATCAGTGAACTATCAAGCGCTGCAAAAACATTGCGCGTACATTATAAAGGATACACTAAAACCATATCACTACGATGAAAACTTCATTTTTTACAACCGCAACTTTTGTGCTGCTCTCTTTTTTTAGTTTTGCACAAGAACCCGTTCTCATAAAACCAGATACCTCCAATTATTTAGGCGGATCATTTGGCCCCAACAAAAAGCATTACGTTCATTCAAAGTTTAGTTTTGGAATCAATGCGCCTGTAGATTTGATTCCTGACATGCGTTACTCGCCTTTTCGTTCGTGGAACATACAAGTAGGTTCTATTTATAAATACAAAGTTTCTAAATACTTTGGCCTTATTGCAGAGCTGGCTCTCTCTAGTGAAAATATGGTATTTAATCAAGATGATGAGATAAGCTTTTCACCTTATCCGACTGTAATTGGGGAGATTGAGCGCGTAAAGTGGTTTCGAACCAGTTTAGATCTTCAATTGGGTGTGCGCATTAATTATCAAAAAAACAGAGGGAATACACTGGGGAATTTTGTTGATTTGGGTGTGTTAGGAGGGCTTCCACTCAATACGCGTTGGGAGTATACTGGCGTGGATGCTAACAATACGGATATGGAAATTGTGCTGCAACGCCCAGAGTTTGTTTCACTTTCTGCCGGAGAAATGCCAACTGCTCTTTCGTATTACTACGGTGCTTATACGCGTGTTGGATTTAATAAACTTGCTATCGTGGTTCGCGCTGTGCAATATACCGAAAATCGGTGGGTGCTGCTGCCCGGTATTGAATTCGAGTTTTAAACGTTTCTCGCAGCTACCTTGATTGATTCGGTTCTCTTTAGTTTAAGCCCACATCCCATTTTGCTGTGGACGTTGGAAGCATTCTGGGGCCCTGATGAATCTAGGATAGCTTCTCAAAAAATCTACAGCCATACTTTTGAGGAAAAGTATGAAGGGGAACAGGGTGCTGCTTTGCAGAAGGCGCTTTTGCTGGCCGAGGCCACTACAGAAAAGGCTTTTGCCGATCGACTAACGGTTAGTTTTTCCGAGTTCGAAAGAAAAATCAACCACCCAACTCTTCATATAGCTAACAAGCTTCAAATTGAGAAGCATTGCAATAGAGTAGATGCTGCGCTTTGCTATCTTAAAGAACAGAAATTTCTAGTTGGTATTGGTGTCAAAAGAGAAGATAGCTTTTCTAAGCGCGAATTAAAACACCCCAAAACAATTGCCTTTCAGGCTACTATTATACGAAATGAAAACGAGTACGTGTATAGGCTATCGGCACTACTCAATGAAAAACCATTGGCGTTATTAAACGCACCATTTTCAATCATTCTGGAGAAAAAGGGATGGTTTGCTTTACATGGCTTTTTGTGTCATACCCCAAACTTAAGCTCTAAATTTTTAAGTCCGTTTATTGATAAAAATGAACTTACCTACACACTTTCAGGTGGTTTAGCGTTTGTGAAATCTTTTGTTTACAAACAGATTAACAATGTTTTCATTCAGTGGCAATTTGAGGGGGTGCCCACTCAAACACATCGTGATTACACCAAAAGTAGATTGATAATACAGCACGACGCAGTAAGAAATCAATGGCTTGTTTATCCAGAGTTTTTATATAGTTCTCATTGGGTAAAGAAAAGTAATCACCAGCATCGTTTGTTGGAAATAAAAACAAGTGGAAAGGCTTTCTCGATTATAATTTTTGAGAGAAATTTTCGGGATGAAACGCTCCTCTTTTCGAAACTGTGCCAACAAGTACCTGTTGTAACCATTTATGGAGACGTACTTGAAGTAGAGGAGGGCGCTGTTTCATTCGAATCGCTACTGGACCTATTGGAGCCGTTGCAAGTTCCATTATTTTGGAAATTAACCCAAATATACCCATTGAAGCGCCCACAGCAAAACCTTGTTCAGCGTTCAAAATTGCTGGGTAGTGTTTGGTATGTTAAAGGGGCATTACAAGCAGAACGCGACGTTGTAGACCTTGTGGGCGTTTTCCAAACGGCTCGTTCCAATCAGAAAGTTGTTTTAATTAATGATAGCGCCATACTCATTCCAACAAATTGGCAAAAAGCTTTTTGTAGTTTTGAAAAGTTTGTAAAAGTGGAAGGCAATCAATTGGCAATTAAGGACGAACATCTGCATTTGTTTCCCATTGATGTCCCTAACCCAACGGCAGGTGAGCAAGGGTACAGTGCATCAAATCACGCGACCTTGCGTACCTATCAGCACGAGGGTGTTGTTTGGTTAGTGAAGAATTACACAAAGCTTTCGGGTGTATTATTGGCCGATGACATGGGGCTAGGAAAAACGATTCAAGTGTTAACCCTGTTGCAAACTCTAAAAGACAAGGGCATTTTGGCACCCGACAATCGCTCTAAGAACGTATCAACAAATCAACAATTATCGCTTTTTGATATTGAGCAACCGCAGGAGGAAACTACGTCTAAAGGGCCAGCTATAGTCGTTGTTCCCGTTTCATTGTTGCATACTTGGGAGCAAGAGGCGCGAAAGTTTTTCCCAGAATTGCGCATTTACCGCTACTACGGAGGAGAACGTCACCTCTTTTCCTCTGCTTTGGCGTACAATGAAATTCTGCTCACATCGTATTCAACATTTCGAAATGACTGGGAGCTCTTTCAATCGCTATCCATTTCCGTTTTGGTTTTAGATGAAGCACAAGCCATTAAAAACCACAATTCAAAAACGCATCAAGCCATAAAAATGCTCAAACCGGCTTTTACCATAGCTATGTCGGGGACACCCGTTGAAAATGCAGCGACTGATTTGTGGTCTATTTTTCACGTGCTTGCACCGAGTTTGTTGGGCGGTCTTTCACAGTTTGAATCGAATTTCCCAACGCTACAAAAAGGGGCGACAGCAAAAGAAAGCGATGTTTTTAGGCTTCGAAAGTTGCTAGCGCCTTATTTGATGCGAAGAACCAAAGAACAAGTTGCCAAAGAATTACCAGAGCTGTCTCGGCAAGTGGTTTGGGTAGAGATGCATGAGGAGCAAGCGGCACTTTACGAGGCCACTCGAATACTTTATCGCGAGGAGTTGTTGGCTGGAGTAAATGCATCTGCTGGCGAGTTTAATGCGTTGCTATTCAAAACCATGATGCAGTTGCGGCAAATTGCAAACCACCCTGAATTGGTGGGTGAAACACAACCTTCTGGAAAGTTTGATCAAATCATGGCCGATATCGAACAGCTTGTAGGAAACGGGAAAAAAGTGTTGGTTTTTTCCTCTTTTAAAAAGCATGTGAAGCTTTTACACAAGCATTTGACGGGTGTAAGAATACCCACACTTTCCTTTACTGGGTCGGATACTGCTGCCGAAAGAGAAGATGCAGTGCAGCGATTTATGAAAAGTGGAAAAGAATCTATTTTGCTTATGACCCTAAAGGCAGGAGGTGTTGGCTTGACCTTGACCGCCGCTGATTATGTGTTTTTGGTGGATCCGTGGTGGAATCCTCAGGCAGAAGAGCAAGCCATAGCGCGAGCACATCGAATAGGTACGCGACAGCCCGTGACCGCAATTAAGTACCTGACCGTAAATTCAATTGAAGAACGCATTTTTGAAATGCAACAAAGAAAAACAGAATTAGCCATCGACTTGATTGAAAACAATATACCCGCTGTAAAGGATCGAATGGCTTGGATTGAAGCCCTCACAGGAATGTGACACGGGTCAATAGGGGGAGAAAATAAGCTTTGGGAAAAACATCAAAAGTTCTGCTTGATTGCTGCGGTTTGTTTTGTATTTTGGCACTTTCAAAGAATAAAGACCCATCTTCATCAAAAGTTTAAAGGTTTGAGTTGTCTTTAAGATTGGTATCTAGAGGTTTTGTGAGTGCACAGCTACGAACAACAGGCAGTATAGTTAGCGCCACTAGATTTAGATGGATTTTACTTTGAAAATTGAATTTGACTGAGTTTAATAAATTATAGAGCAAATCCAAATACGCATGAAGCAATTTTTTACGCAGCTGTTTTTTAGTGTTTTAATGGTGTTCGCAGGTAGTGTTTTAGCCCAAAGCCCAACCATGCCACCTTTTAATTTTAATGTCAACTTTGTTGGCACGAGTGGCGCTAATATTGGTTGGACAAATGGCAATGGTACCGGACGTATGGTAATTCTTCGCCCGGCACAACCGGTAGCTATTGATGTAACTACCTTTGATGCTACTGGCAATTTTTCAAATAATTACACAGACCCCTCCACCACATTTGACGGCGATCACAAGCGAATTTATCAAGGGGCAAATGCGTCGGTGAGTATAAATAATTTGCAACCGGGAGCAGTTTATCACGTTGCCATTTATGAATATACTCAGTGGCCAACCCCACAGTTTAATCCCAATCCGTTGCGTGGCTTTTTCACGACACTGCCTTCTCAAGGGCTAGCTATTGGGGGATTTTTACCCTTTGTATTTTGCACAGAGGAGTTGTTTTCACTGCCGTTTTTGTACTCAGGTGCATTCGACCCGGGCAATACAATAGTAGCTCAACTCTCTGATGCAAATGGCGATTTTACTTCCCCAAGTGTTATGGGGTCCGTTGCAACCGTAAATGGTTCGGGTGCTGTGCCTTGTCAGATCCCCAGCGGTATTCCCGCAGGAACCGACTATCGTTTTCGATTGATTAGCTCTCAACCAGCTGATACTTCTAGTGTTTATCCCATATCTATTGAAATTGTGTCATTGGATAAGCCTCAGATTACCTCAGTAACCGGAGCAACCATTTCCTGTGGTGCTCCGTTGACCCTGCAAACCGATTCTGGGTTTTCTTACCAGTGGTTTCGCAATGGCGTGGCCATCGTCAATGCAAATGCACAGACTTTACAAGTAGATTCCTCTGGGCATTATCAAGTAGAAATCAGCAGTGCATCGGTTAGCTGCACTAGCACCTCAGATTCTATTCTTATCGAAATACAAAGCCTACCACATCTCAACTTTCAAATCTCATCATCCGTTTGTTTTTCTGATAGCCTTTTATCGCTTTCCGCGACGCCCGTAGGGGGGGTGTTTAGCGGACCTGGAGTATTTGGTAATGTCTTGCTCTTAGATTCAGCGGGCGCAGGGCAACATCAAATTTGGTATACCTATACGGATACGACAACTTCTTGCACCGACTCTATTGCCCAAATAATTACGATTTTCTCAAATCCGACGATAGCTTTTTCCGTTCCAGATAGTGTTTCCATCACTGCTCCTGCCTTTGCTTTAGACGCAACCCCTACAGGAGGCGTATTTTCTGGTAATGGAATTGTAGGGGATACGCTCACCCCATTTGCGGCAGGATTAGGAAGTCATTTTGTTGCTTATACTGTTGTAGATAGCAACGGTTGCACGGCAACTGACAGTACATTGATTACTGTTTTTGCGCCTTTGCAAACAATTGTTGCGCCCACTTTAGATACGCTGTGTCTCAATGAGGATAGTTTGGCTTTACCCGGTACAGGTATGTGGGCGGGCATTGGCGTTTCATCGAATACATTTATAATAGACTCCACCGCAGGGGTAGGCGCGTATTGGTTGACCTACAGCGAAGAACTGGTGCCAGGGTATTTTGAAGCAGACTCTACCCAACTTTTTGTGGTAGCAAACCCCATTGACACCCAGAATTACGTGCTGTGTTTTGGCGACAGTGTGCAACAATACGGCCAAACGTTTATGGGGACGGGTGTGCATACCATTACAGTGAGTAATCCAACGGGGTGCGATAGCATAATTGTAATCCAAACAAATGAATTGCCACAGGTTTTGGACTCTTTGTCTGTGACTCTTTGTTCTGGTGATAGCCTAATTTTTAACAATCAGGTGCTCGACACGGCGGGGATTTATCATTTTGTGAATACAGCCGCAACGGGATGCGATAGCACAACGGTTCTTACGCTTCAGGTTACGCCGCTTCCCGTTACTAACATCAATTTAACGCTTTGTGCAGGGGATAGCATTTTGATAGGCGCAACCTACTATCAGCAGGCTGGTAATTTCCAAGAGCGCATTCCGCGTTTTAATGTGTGTGATAGTATTGTTAACCTCAGTTTGACCATTGATACAACAGCTACCATCGCCACTCAGTTGGTGGATACACTTTGCTCGGGAGATAGTTTTAATGTAGGAGGTCAGCAGTTTGCCCAAACGGGTTTTTATGCAGTTACGCTGACAAATGCCAATGGCTGCGATTCGGTTGTCGAATTAGATTTAACGGTATTACCAGCTTTTCGCGATACGACCATTGCCACCATTTGTACAGGTGATAGTATCTTTTTTATGGGCGATTATTACTCTACAGCCGGTTCGTTCACCGTAGCAGATACGTTAAGCTCAGGCTGCGACTCCATTAGAACACTAGAACTTAGCTTGATTCCGCGCCCGCAACGCCCTGTTATCATTCGGAATAATTTATTGCCGGGTTTGGAAGTGATTCCTGCCACGGGTGATTTTTATGAATGGTATCGCGATGGCGTATTGCTCCCCAATGATACTACAGCAAGCATTCCCAATGCAGGAGGGGGGCAGTATTCGGTAATCATGTATGTAAATGGATGCCCGTCTTTGCCTTCTGTGCAAGTTGTTTACTCGGGATTAGGCAATGAAAATTTTGAGTTGTTGAATGTGCAAATTGCGCCTAATCCTGCTCTAGATCAATTCAATATTTTAGGATTAAGTGGATTGTCACAAGAAGTGCGTCTTCTCGACCTCACAGGACGTGTTGTTCACCACCAGGTTTCAACCGACGAAGAAACCACTACAATAGGTGTAGCGCACTTGGCAAGAGGGGCATACACCTTGCAAGTTGTTTGGCAAGATGGCACACACACACAATTGCGTTTGTTATTGCAATAGTTTTATCAGGAAAGCATAAGTGCTTTTATGCCACAGTATAAAAATGGGTTTTGGAGACTGTTATTATTCTCTTAAACCCATTTTCTTTTCATTTAAACCCAACCCTTTTTCTTCCCCTTATTTTGAACGATACCAACCGTGTTTTTGCATTTGATTGGGGCGCTTTATAGCGCAAATCCTATTGCGGATAGCAAGTTATTCGGTGGCAAAATCAAAAAAGAGAGGATAACTTCGGTATTGTCCTTTTTCATTAGACAAGCGGGGGGAGCTCAAAATTTGTGTAAGGTTTACTCGTGTTGTGTTACTAACTTCGCAAATTGTTTTTCTACTACTTGGAGATTCCCGTATACAAATGAAAAAATACCTATTCAGCATTGCTATTTTAGTTTCTGTCTCTACGGCCTTTGGCCAGGAGAAATGGAGCTTGGAGGACTGTGTTAATTACGCATTGGAAAAGAACATCAGCGTACAGCAAGCCCGCCTTCAAATACAAGCAGCACAAAATGACCGCGAGGGAGCGATTGCCAACCTGTTGCCCAACCTAGATTTTGACGCGGGTTATTTTTGGAATTTTGGTTTGAATATTGACCCCGTAACCAATCTTCCAACTCGAGACAATCGTCAAACCAATACGTTTAACCTAAATAGCAACTGGGTTGTATTCGATGGCCTAGCCAATGTCAATCAGGTGGCAAAATCGCGGATTGAGCACATGGCGTCTTTGTATAATTTGGATGCGATAAAAAATGACGTAACCGTGAATGTTTCCAACGGTTTTATTCAAGTGTTGCTCAACAAAGAACTGTTGCGCGTTGCAGAAGCACAGCTACAAACGACGAAGCTACAGGAGGATCGCACGGCAAAACTAGTTGAAGCAGGTAGTCTACCTATGGGCGATTTGTATCAGCTTCAGGCACAAATAGCAAGGGATGAACAGAACCTTGTAAATGCTGACAATAATTTAACTATCAGTAAATTACTGCTAGCACAACTGTTGATGTTAGAAGACCCAAGTACGTTTGATATTATTGAGCCTATAGCTGAGATACCGCAAGCCACCTACTTGAGCTTTGGTGCTGAAGAAATTTATCGCAGAGCATTGGAGGCGCAGCCCATTGTTGAGCAAAGACGTTTGCAGGTAGAAAGTGCAGCGCGAGACATCGCTATTGCTCGTGCGGGATATATGCCGTCATTGGTTTTGATAGGTCGTATCAGTACCAATTACTCCAATCAAATCCCTCAATTTTCTACTGACCCTATTGATTTACCCCCAGTACCCATAGGAGCCACGGCCTCGGGCGAAACCGTTTTTGGTTTTCCACGGCAAACGCTAGTTCCTGAAGGTATTAAGCCTATCGGCAATCAATGGATGGACAACCGCAACCAATTTGTGGGGATGAGTCTTCGTGTGCCTATTTTCAGTCGTTTGCAGGTTCGGAATGGGGTACGAAGAGCGGACTTAAACCAACGAGGCACACAATTGAACTATGAGCAGACCAAAATGGATTTGCGTCAAACCATTCAACGTGCCCATGCTGATGCAGTTGCTGCATTAAACACATACAATGCAGCGGATAAATCGGTAAAAGCCAATGAGGAGGCGTTTAGTTATGCCCAACGCCGCTTTGATGTAGGGGCAATAAATCAGGTGGAGTTTGAAACGGCAAGAAACAATTTGGTTCAGGCACAAAGTGAAAAAATTCGATCTAAGTATGAATACACTTTCCGGGTGAAGGTGCTAGAGTTTTACGTCACCAATAGTATTACTTACTAACCAGTACCAATTGACTTTATCATGAACAAAACACTGAAATACGTGCTTGTGGCTTTTTTTGCCTTAATTCTCTTTACTGTAATTGGGCGCAGTTTGGGCTGGATTGGCACAAAGAAAGGACTAGAAGTCGAAACGTCAAAAGTTGTGCAACGCACCATTATTGAAACCGTTACGGCGAGCGGCAAAATTCAACCAGAGGCTGAAGTAAAGTTAAGTCCTGAGGTGAGTGGTGAAATTATTGAGTTACCCATTAAGGAAGGTGAGCAAGTCACCAAAGGACAGTTATTGGTCCGCATCAACCCCGATATCTATCAGGCTGCTGTAA
>JAIULY010000069.1 GCA_022565875.1 Schleiferiaceae bacterium
AAACGCAATAAGCCAGGGGTACCTGCTACTGTTAAGACTATCGAATACGATCCAAATAGATCTGCTTTCATCGCATTGTTATTTTATGCAGACGGTGAAAAACGTTATATTATCGCCCCAAATGGGTTGAAAGTCGGGATGACCGTTGTTTCTGGTCCTGGCGTTCCTCCAGAAGTGGGTAATGTTACCACACTTGCTGAATTGCCTTTGGGTACTGTAATTAGTTGCATCGAGCTTCGCCCTGGACAGGGTGCCGTTATGGCGAGATCAGCTGGTTCTTTTGCTCAGCTTCAAGCACGTGATGGCAAGTATGCCACCATTAAAATGCCTTCTGGTGAAATTCGCATGATTTTGTTGACTTGTACAGCAATGGTCGGTGCGGTTTCTAACTCAGATCATGCATTGACAGTTAGCGGTAAGGCAGGTAGAAGTCGTTGGTTAGGAAGAAGACCACGTACTAGAGGTGTTGCAATGAACCCGGTAGATCACCCAATGGGTGGTGGTGAAGGTCGCGCAAGCGGTGGTCACCCACGCTCTCGCAATGGTATTCCTGCTAAAGGATACAAAACGAGATCTCCGAAGAAGGCAACCAATAGATACATTGTCGAAAGACGCAAAAAGTAATAGAGCATTATGGCACGTTCATTAAAGAAAGGACCTTATATCCACTTCAAGTTGGAGAAGAAAATTCTCGCTAATGTGGAGGCAGGCAAAAAGACTGTCATTAAGACCTGGTCGAGAAGTTCAATGATCTCTCCTGATTTCGTAGGACAAACTATAGCAGTGCATAACGGTAAAACTTTTGTTCCTGTTTACGTTACTGAAAACATGGTAGGACACAAATTCGGTGAATTTGCTCCAACGCGGACGTTCAGAGGCCATGGTGGCAATAAGAAGGATAAAGGTAAACGTTAAGAATCTTACATCATGGGTGCAAGAAAACGATTAAGAGCTGAGGCTCTCAAACAAGCAAAGGCTTCTGTAGCTATCGCCAAGCTGAACAACGTTCCAACATCTCCTCGCAAGATGAGATTGGTGGCGGATGTGATTCGTGGCGAGCGTATCGAGAAGGCTTTATACATACTAAAGCACAGTCCAAAAGAGGCTTCTAACCGTCTGGAGAAACTGTTGCTTTCTGCTATTGCTAACTGGCAAAGCAAAAATGAAGGTGAACGCCTCGAAGATCACAATTTGATTGTGAAGGAGATTAGCGTGGATAGCGGGCGTATGCTCAAGCGTATCCAAGCAGCTCCGCAAGGTCGTGCTCACCGCATTAGAAAGCGCTCTAACCACGTTACGTTGATCGTGGGTAGTGCCGCTGGAGTAGAATCAATTGTTGAACCAGTAGAAGCAGCTAATTAATAACGGATATGGGACAAAAAACCAACCCGATAGGCAATCGCTTAGGTTTCATCCGCGGATGGGACAGTGCTTGGTATGGTGGTCGTAACTACGGCGATAAAATTGCTGAAGACGACAAAATCAGAAAATACCTTTACGCTCGTTTGAGCAAAGCTAGCGTTTCAAAAATCATCATCGAAAGAACTCTTAAACTGGTTACGGTAACCGTTACTACCGCAAGACCAGGTATCATCATTGGTAAAGGAGGACAAGAAGTTGATCGTTTGAAAGAGGAGCTCAAAAAGTTGACTGGAAAAGAGGTTCAGATCAATATTTTTGAAATCAAACGCCCTGAATTGGATGCTAAACTTGTCGCTGACAGTGTTGCACGTCAAATTGAAGGTCGTATCTCTTATCGCCGTGCTATCAAAATGGCTATTGCAGCCACGATGAGAATGGGTGCCGAAGGTATCAAAGTTCAGATTTCTGGTAGATTGAATGGTGCTGAAATGGCACGTTCTGAAATGTACAAAGACGGACGAACACCTCTACACACTTTCCGCGCTGATATCGATTACCATCTATCAGAAGCACACACCACTTATGGTCGCCTTGGTATCAAGGTTTGGATTATGAAAGGTGAGGTTTACGGTAAACGCGATTTATCCAACATGTTGGGTACTTCCAAAAAAGCTGCCGCTCCATCTGGTCCCGGTCGTTCTGCTGGAGGTAACAACAGGCGTAGAAAGAAATCATAAACGATTTAACTACTTAGAGAGATGTTATCACCAAAGAGAACAAAATACAGAAAGACTTTCAAAGGTAAAATGAAAGGAAACAGCCAACGCGGCCACGTCCTAGCATTTGGATCATTTGGCATCAAGTCTTTAGAAGAAACTTGGATGACTTCACGTCAGATTGAAGCAGCACGTATCGCTGCTACCCGTTACATGAAACGTGAAGGTCAATTGTGGATTCGCATATTCCCTGACAAACCGATTACCAAAAAACCTCTCGAGGTTCGTATGGGTAAAGGTAAAGGATCACCTGAGTACTGGGCTGCTGTTGTGCAGCCGGGTCGTATTCTTTTCGAATTAGAAGGTGTACCTTACGAAATCGCCAAAGAGGCTTTGCGCTTAGCGGCTCAAAAGCTTCCGGTTAAAACTAAATTTATTGTACGCAGAGACTTTGTTCACGCTTAATCCAAACGTCATGAAAGCATCAGATTTGAAAAACCTCACCACTGAGGAACTCCGTGATAAATTGGTAGAGGAACAAAATAACTACCGCAGTGCAAAATTAACACACGCCATCAGTCCTATGGAAAACCCTTTGGCCCTTAGAGGTCAAAGACGCGACATCGCTCGCATCCATACCGAATTGGCCATGCGTGAAATGTTAAGTTAGAAATTGTATCCACAATGGAAGAAGTAAGAAAAAATCGCAAGGAACGTATTGGTGTCGTTACAAGTAACAAAATGGATAAAACCGTTGTAGTTTCTGTAGAAAAACGCATGAAACACCCTATGTACGGTAAGTTCATCAAAACCACCAAAAAGTTCCACGCCCACGACGCAGAAAATGACTGCAACACAGGCGATACAGTTCGTATTATGGAAACACGCCCTTTGTCCAAGACAAAAAAATGGCGTGTAGTAGAAATCATTGAAAGGGCTAAATAATGTTACAGCAAGAATCAAGACTCAAAGTCGCAGACAATACGGGTGCAAAAGAAGTACTTGTTATTCGTGTGCTTGGAGGAACCAAAAGAAGGTATGCCTCTGTTGGTGACAAGATTGTAGTGTCTGTAAAGGATTCTACTCCTAGCGGAAACGTCAAAAAAGGTCAAGTATCTACAGCTGTGGTTGTACGTACGAGAAAAGAAGTTCGTCGCCAAGACGGTACTTATATCCGTTTTGATGACAACGCTTGTGTATTGCTCAATGCCTCTGGCGAAATGAGAGGTACTCGTGTATTTGGTCCTGTTGCAAGAGAATTGCGCGACAAACAATACATGAAGATTGTTTCACTGGCACCTGAGGTACTTTAAAAATTTTAGAGATGGCAAAGTTTCACATCAAAACAGGTGACACTGTTAAAGTAATTGCTGGCGCTGACAAAGGCAAAGAAGGTAAGGTTATCCGCGTGGTAACTAAAAGCAATCGCGCTGTTGTCGAAGGTGTCGGTATTGTCACCAAACACGTCAAGCCTTCTGCTACTAAACCACAAGGTGGTCTAGAGAAAGTGGAAGCCGCTGTTCACATTTCAAACCTAATGTTGGTGGATCCCAAAACCGGTGAGCCAACGCGTGTAGGTAGAAAGCTGGACGAAAATAATAAATTAGTTCGCTACGCTAAAAAATCAGGGGAGGTAATCAAATGATTGAGTTGAAGCCAAGGTTGAAAGAAAAGTATCAACAAGAAATCGTACCAGCTCTTATGAAAGAGTTCGGATATGAGAACGTTATGCAGGTTCCTAAATTGGAAAAAATCTGTATTAGCCAAGGTGTTGGTGGAGCAGTAGCTGACAAAAAGTTATTGGAGTCTGCTATGGAAGAAATGACGAAAATCGCTGGTCAAAAAGCGGTTTCGACGAAGTCCAAAAAGGATATCTCTAACTTCAAATTGCGTAAAGGGATGCCCATTGGCGCCCGTGTAACGCTGCGCGGTGAGCGTATGTTGGAGTTTTTAGATCGTCTGATTGCCTCATCATTGCCTAGGATTCGTGATTTTAACGGTATCAAAGCAAGTGGTTTTGACGGACGCGGTAATTATACCTTAGGTATTACTGAGCAAATCATTTTCCCTGAAATCGATATCGACAAAGTAAATCGTATCGGTGGTATGGATATCACTTTTGTAACGAGTGCTGCTACAGACAAAGAAGCAAAAGCATTGTTAACCAATTACGGTATACCGTTTAAAAAATAATTCTGATGGCTAAAGAATCAATGAAAGCGCGTGAGCGCAAGCGCCAAGCTCTAGTAGATAAGTACGCTGATAAGCGTGCCGCTCTCAAAGCTGCTGGTGATTATGAAGCCCTTCAAAAATTGCCAAAAAACGCTAGTCCCGTTCGCTTGCACAACCGTTGCAAGCTTACAGGTCGTCCAAGAGGATACATGAGACACTTTGGTATTTCGAGGGTTACTTTCAGAGAGATGGCAAATTTCGGCCTTATCCCTGGTGTCAAAAAAGCAAGTTGGTAATTAATAATTGAAGGAACTATGTATTCAGATCCTATTGCTGATTTCCTAACACGAATCCGCAACGCCGTTAAAGCCGGCCACAAAATCGTCGATATTCCTTCTTCTAATTTGAAGGTTGAGATGGCTCGTATCCTTAAGGATCAGGGTTTCATCCTCAATTATAAAGTTGAAGAGAATGCCGTTCAAAACAACTTGAAGATCGCCCTCAAGTACGACAAGGTTACTAGAAGACCTGCACTCACTGAATTGAAGCGTGTAAGCCGTCCAGGTCTACGTCAGTATGCTGGCGTATCTACTGTACCTCGTGTACGTCAAGGTTTGGGTATCGCTATTGTTTCTACTTCTCAAGGTGTAATGACTGACAAGGAAGCGAGACAAAAAGGTATCGGTGGAGAAGTTCTTTGTATCGCATTTTAAAATATTTTCACATGTCACGGATTGGAAAAGCTCCCATTACAGTACCTGCCGGCGTAGAGGTGTCTATCAACGATACGCTTGTAAAGGTTAAAGGTAAATTGGGTGAATTACAACAGGAGTTGCATCCCGATATCACTGCTAAACTTGAAGACGGTGTTCTTTCTTTCGAAAGACCATCTGACGGAAAGGCACACAGAGAGTTGCACGGTCTTTACAGATCTTTGTGCAACAATATGATTGAAGGTGTTGCTAATGGCTTTAAAAAAGAATTAGAGCTTATTGGTGTTGGTTACAGAGCAGCTTCTCAAGGTCAAATGCTTGAGATCTCTGTTGGGTATTCGCACAACATCATGTTGCAACTTCCTAATGAGATTACAGTGGAAGCGATATCTGAAAAAGGTAAAGCTCCAAAAATTGTTTTGACGTCACACGACAAACAATTGTTGGGTATGGTAGCAGCAAAGATTCGCTCTTTCCGCAAGCCAGAGCCCTATAAAGGTAAAGGTATTAAGTTTGTAGGCGAGCAAATTCGCCGCAAAGCTGGTAAATCGGCTTCTAAAAAATAATTGAGATGGCCTTAAATAAGCAAGAAAGAAGACTTCGAATCAGAAGGAGGATTAGAAAGGTGGTATCTGGTACTGCCGAGCGCCCGCGTTTATCGATTTTCCGTAGTAACAAAGAAATCTACGCGCAATTAATCGATGACAAGTCTGGAAAGACTTTGGCTGCTGCCTCATCTAGATTAAAAGAAATTACCGGAACTCCTGGTACAAAAATGGAAACAGCTTTCCTAGTGGGTAAAGCTATTGCAGAAAAAGCACTTCAAGCTGGTATTGAAACATGTGCCTTTGATAGAGGTGGTTACCTGTATCACGGTCGTATACAGCGTTTAGCTGAAGGTGCAAGAGAAGGTGGACTCAAATTCTAATTAGCGATGTTAAAAGGTATTAAATATTTCACACGTGTTAAACCAGGCGGTCTAGAATTGACTGACCGCCTTGTAGGTGTTCAACGCGTTACCAAAGTAACTAAAGGTGGTCGCACATTTGGTTTCTCTGCAATCGTGGTTGTAGGAAATGAAAAAGGTGTTGCTGGCTTTGGTCTAGGAAAATCTAAAGAAGTTTCTGAAGCAATCGCTAAAGGCGTTGAAGATGCTAAGAAAAACTTAGTGCAGATTCCTCTTATTGGAGCTACAATTCCTCACCAAGAAACTGGTAAATATGGTGGATCAAGAGTTTTCTTGCGCCCAGCTAGCCATGGTACCGGTGTAATTGCTGGTGGTGCGATGCGTGCCGTTTTGGAAAGCTTCGGTATTCACGACGTTTTGGCAAAATCGAAAGGTTCGTCGAACCCGCACAACGTTGTTAAAGCTACTTTCCAAGCGCTACTTAAATTGCGCGATGCTAGAGAAGTTGCAACAACCAGAAAGGTCTCTCTAGAAAAAGTGTTTAACGGTTGATAAGAAAACAATGGGAACGATTAAAATCACCAAAGTTAAGAGCGTTATCAAACGCCCAAAGGATCAAAAAGCGACAATGAAGGCGCTTGGTCTTAATAAGATGAATCAATCTGTTGTGAAGGAATCAAACCCTGCTATTGATGGCATGGTGCGTAAGATTGCACACTTGGTTCGCGTAGAAGAAGTTAAATAAGCTTTAACAATATTTGAAATGGAACTCAATAATTTAAAACCTGCTGCTGGCGCTGTTTCCAAAACCAAAAGAATTGGTCGCGGTCAAGGTAGTGGCCATGGCGGCACCTCTACAAGAGGTCACAAAGGCGCTAAAAGTAGATCTGGTTACAAAAGCAAAATCGGCTTCGAAGGTGGTCAAATGCCTTTGCAACGTCGTGTACCTAAGTTCGGATTTACCAATCCAAACCGCATCGAGCATACTGGAATTAACTTAGATGTTATCCAAGCTTTGGTCGATAAAAACAAAATTGCAGAAACCGTTACTTTTGCTGATTTTGTTTCCGCTGGTTTGGCTTCTAAAAACGACAAAATTAAAATTTTAGGTCGTGGAGAGTTGACTGCTAAGTTAAATATCTCTGCTCACAAGTTCACGAAAACTGCTCAAGCTGCTATCGAAAACGCTGGCGGTACCATTAACTTGATTTAACGCTCTCCTGATGAAACGATTTATAGAAACCATTCAGAATATTTGGAAAATCGAGGAGCTGCGCAATCGAATTTTGATGACTTTAGCCTTGTTGGCCATTTTCCGTGTGGGATCCAATGTCGTTTTGCCGGGTATCGATCACACGAGTTTGGTTGATTTACAAAACCAAGCTTCTGATGGTCTGTTGGGTATCCTAAACGCATTTACTGGAGGCGCTTTTGCAAATGCCTCTGTTCTTGCTCTTGGTATCATGCCTTACATCTCGGCTTCTATCGTTATTCAATTGCTTGGTATGGCTGTTCCAGCTATCCAAAAGATGCAGAAAGAAGGTGAAAGTGGCAGACGAAAGTTGAACCAAATCACTAGAGGCCTTACCATCGCCATTACAGCGGCTCAGGCGCCTGGCTATATCGCTAACCTAATGGCTCAGAATGTCCAAATTACTATGGGCTCTGGCCAATTCTGGTTCTCTGCTTGGATCACGCTTTTGGCAGGTACAATCTTCGCCATGTGGTTGGGTGAAAAAATCACCGATAAAGGTGTTGGTAATGGTATCTCTTTGTTGATTATGATTGGTATCATCGCAAGTTTACCCCAAGCATTTTTGCAAGAAGCTGCATCTAAATTGGCGCCTCAAGGTGGTGGTTTAGTTCTCTTCATTCTTGAGCTAGCGGCGCTGTTTATTGTCATTCTTTTTGCCATCGCACTGACACTTGCCGTAAGGCGAATCCCCGTGCAATACGCAAAGAGAACCACAGGTGGTCGTGTATATGGTAAGCCTGCTGCCCGTCAATACATTCCACTTAAGGTAAATGCTTCTGGTGTGATGCCCATCATCTTTGCTCAAGCGATTATGTTCATTCCCGTTACGGTGTTGACCTACGCGGCTAGTGGTAGCGAGAATATGAGTTGGGTAATCAATATCTTTGGCAACATCGAAGGCTTTTGGTATAACTTCTTGTTTGCTGTATTGATTATCTTGTTTACTTATTTCTACACAGCAATACAAGTGAACACCAATCAAATTGCTGAAGACTTGAAGCGAAATGGTGGTTTTGTACCAGGTATTAAACCAGGTATGGCTACGGCTGAGTATCTAGATAATGTTTTGAGTAAAATTACATTACCCGGATCTATCTTGTTGGCCTTTGTAGCTATTTTGCCTGCCTTCGCCATGATTGCCTCCGTTAACACTGCATTTGCATATTTCTATGGCGGTACGTCATTGTTAATTATCGTGGGTGTGGTATTAGATACATTGCAGCAGATTGAAGGATATTTATTGAATCGTCATTACGATGGCCTGATGAAATCAGGACGCGTGAAAGGGCGTTCAACAGTTAACGCATTTTAACAGGTTATGGCTAAGCAAAGTGCAATTGAACAAGATGGTGTAATCACTGAAGCATTGAGTAATGCTATGTTTCGTGTAGAGTTGGAAAACGGTCACGTTGTTACCGCTCACATCTCAGGAAAAATGAGAATGAATTACATCAAACTTTTACCAGGAGATAAAGTCAAATTAGAGTTGTCTCCATACGATTTGTCTAAAGCTAGAATTACCTACAGGTACTAAATAACATTCATCCCGAAAGGGACTAATTCAAGTTGAGATGAAAATTAGAGCATCCATTAAAAAAAGAAGTGCAGATTGCAAGATTGTCCGCAGAAAGGGGCGTCTTTATGTAATCAACAAAAAGAACCCAAAGTTTAAACAACGTCAGGGCTAAAATCTTTTAATCCAATTTCATTATGGCCAGAATTTCCGGTATAGACTTACCCAAAAACAAACGCGGCGAAATCGGACTTACCTACATCTTCGGAATAGGGCGTTCACGTTCTCGCGAGATTCTCACCGCTGCCGGTGTAGATTTCGACACCAAAGTTCAAGATTGGTCTGACGATCAATTGCAAGCGATTCGTGGTGTTATCACAGATAATTTCAAAGTAGAAGGTGAACTTCGCTCTGAAGTTCAAATGAATATCAAGCGCTTGATGGATATTGGTTGCTACAGAGGTATCCGTCACCGTAGTGGTTTGCCTTTGAGAGGTCAACGTACAAAAAACAACAGCCGCACCCGCAAAGGGAAACGCAAGACTGTTGCTAACAAGAAAAAGGTAACTAAATAAGCTGTAGAACATGGCGAAGCAATCCAATAAGAGCGTTAAAAAACGCAAAGTTAAAGTCGATCCCATTGGCGAGGCTCACATTAGCGCTACTTTTAATAACATCATCATTTCATTAACCAACAACAGTGGTCAAGTTATTTCTTGGTCATCTGCTGGTAAAATGGGCTTTAGAGGTTCTAAGAAAAACACACCTTACGCAGCACAAATGGCTGCTGAAGATTGTGGCGCCGTAGCCCTTGAAGCTGGTTTGAAAAAAGTGAAGGTTTACGTTAAAGGTCCCGGTAACGGTCGCGAAAGCGCTATCCGTACCATCCACAACCAAGGCATAGAAGTTACCGAAATCATTGATGTAACACCAATGCCACACAACGGTTGTCGTCCACCCAAAAGAAGAAGAGTTTAATTTTATAATCATATAACATGGCAAGATACAGAGGTCCTGTTACCAAGATTGCGAGAAGATTTGGTGATCCCATTTTCGGTCCAGACCGTGCTTTTGAAAAGCGCAACTATCCTCCGGGACAACACGGATTTTCACGCAAACGCGGAAAGAAGTCAGAATACGCCGTTCAGCTTGCTGAGAAACAAAAGGCAAAATACACGTATGGTATTTTAGAGCGTCAGTTCGCTAATTTGTTTCAGAAGGCATCTAGTGCAAAAGGTGTAACTGGTGAGGTTCTCCTGCAGCTTTGCGAAGGTCGCTTAGATAATGTGGTTTACCGTTTAGGTATCGCCCCCACAAGACGCGCTGCACGTCAATTAGTTACTCACAGACATATCACGGTTAATGGAAGTGTCCTCAACATTCCTTCCTACCACGTTAAACCAGGTACCGTTATCGCTGTAAGAGAAAAATCGAAATCTTTAGAATTGATTCAAGACAATCAGTCGAAAAGAACGAATAATAAGTTTGAATGGCTTGAGTGGAATGAAGCTACGATGACCGGTAAGTATTTGGCAGAGCCACAGAGAGAAATGATTCCTGAAAACATCAAGGAACAACTCATCGTGGAATTGTATTCGAAATAACCGAATTAATTTATAACACTATGGCAATTTTAAATTTCCAAAAACCGGACAAAGTAATTATGAACACTTCAACTGAGGTTGAAGGGCAGTTTGAATTCCGTCCATTAGAGCCCGGTTACGGACTCACTATTGGAAATGCTCTCAGACGTGTTCTCCTATCTTCTTTGGAAGGTTTTGCCTTTACTTCGGTGAAAATATCTGGTGCAGAACATGAGTTTTCTACCCTCAAAGGTGTGGTGGAAGATGTAACTGAGATTGTTCTCAATCTTAAACAAGTTCGTTTCAAGCGTCAAATCGAGGAGCAAGATAGCGAAGTCGTTCAAGTTAGCATTCAAGGAAACGAAGTAATTACGGCTGGCGACTTGGGTAAATTTATAACCTCTTTCCAGGTATTGAACCCGGAATTGGTCATTTGCCATCTCGATCCTTCTGTACGCATTCAAATGGAATTAACCATCGGCTCTGGTCGTGGCTATGTTCCTGCGGAAGAAAACAAAACAAGCAATGCTTCTATCGGAACCATTTTCTTGGATTCTATTTTTACGCCTATCAAAAACGTAAAATATGCAATCGAAAACTATCGCGTTGAACAAAAGACGGATTATGAAAAACTAATCGTTGAAATCATCACAGACGGTAGTATTCATCCAAAAGATGCACTTACTGAAGCTGCTAAAATCCTTATCCATCACTTTATGTTGTTCTCCGATGAGCGTATCACGCTTGAAGAGCAACCAAAGTCTGAAGTTGAAAACTACGATGAGGAAATCCTTCACATGCGTCAAATGTTTAAAACGAAATTGACGGATCTCGATCTTTCTGTTCGTGCCTTAAACTGCTTGAAAGCCGCAGAAGTGGAAACACTCGGCGACTTGGTGACCTACACCAAGGCTGATTTGATGAAGTTTAGAAACTTCGGTAAGAAGTCGCTAACGGAATTAGACGAGCTGGTGGAGAGCAAAGGTCTTGTTTTTGGAATGGATCTCAGTAAGTACAAATTAGACAAGGAGTAATTGAATCATGAGACACGGAAAGAAATTTAATCACTTAGGCCGCAAAGCTGGTCATAGAAAAGCACTCTTGAGCAATATGGCGAACTCGCTTATTGAACACAAGAGAATCAATACCACTTTGGCTAAAGCTAAGGAGCTTAAAAAATATGTTGAGCCTCTTATCACTAAAGCTAAAGAAAACACAACTCACAATCGTCGTACTGTTTTTTCTTACTTGAAAAACAAGTATGCCATCACCGAATTGTTCGGTACTGTGGCTGCTAAAGTTGGCGATCGTCCAGGTGGGTACACTCGTATTATCAAAACTGGCTACCGCTTGGGTGATAATGCCGAAATGTGTATGATCGAGTTGGTGGATTTCAATGAAATCTATACCAATGGCAAAGAAGAGAAGAAAGCAAAAACTAGAAGAGGTAGAAGCAAGAAAGCTGCTGCTCCTGCTCCAGTGGCCGCCGAAACTCCTCAAGAAACTAACGAATCAGACAAGGCTGAATAAGTTGGTTCTACTGGATTAAAAGTTTTTAAAAGGGATATAGCTTTCGAGTTATATCCCTTTTTTTTAATGTAAATTTGCGCTACTATGAACAATACCCCTTCTAAATCAGCCACGCTGCTCTTGCAAGACGGTGCGCGCTTTTATGGCTCTTCTGTTGGCCTTGATGGCATCACAGGCGGCGAGCTTTGCTTTAATACTGGAATGACTGGTTATCAAGAGATTTTCACCGACCCTAGCTACTATGGACAGCTCATGGTTATGGCAACTTCACATATTGGCAACTATGGCGTGCATGCCGATGAAGTCGAATCTGATTCCATAAAAGTAGCCGGATTGATTACTAAAAGTTTCAGCCCTTACTATAGTAGAGCGGGGCAACAGACGGGTTCGCTATACGATTACTTCAAAGCGAGCAATAAAATCGCTGCAACCGATTTCGATACGCGTGCCATTGTCCAGTATATTCGCGATAATGGCGCTATGAATGCGGTTGTTGCAGTGGGGGATTATACCCTCGAGGAGATGCAGGCGCATTTGGATGCGCTTCCCAACATGAAGGGGCTTGAGTTGGCCTCCAAAGTAAGTACCAAAGAACCGTATTTCTATGGTGACGAAAATGCCCCGTTTCATGTTACCGCCCTCGATTTTGGTATCAAAACCAATATCCTCCGAAATCTTGCACAACGCGGGTGTCGAATTCAAGTTTTTCCTCATGACACGCCTTTTGATGTACTTGCAGCTACAAACCCTCATGGCTTCTTTTTGTCTAATGGACCCGGCGATCCCCAAAGTATGCAACCACAAATTGATGTGGTACAACAAATCATTCACTCTGGAAAGCCAGTGTTTGGTATTTGTCTCGGGCACCAACTCATTGCCTTAGCCAATGGCTTGCCTACTTTTAAAATGCACAACGGTCACAGGGGGATTAACCACCCCATCAAAAACCTTGAAACTGGCAAATCTGAAATCACCAGCCAAAATCATGGGTTTGTTGTGGATAAAGCCGCTTTAGAAGCACACCCTGAGCTGATGCTGACGCATATTCACCTGAATGACAATACCGCGGCGGGGCTGCGAATGATAAATCGTCCTGTTTTCTCTGTGCAATACCACCCTGAAGCAGGCCCCGGACCAAATGATGCTACTTACCTTTTCGATCAGTTTTTAACCAATATGAATCAATTAAATTAAAATACTATGGCTATTATCACTTATGTGCACGCACGTCAAATTTTAGACTCCAGAGGTAACCCAACAGTAGAGGTGGACATCGTTTGCGAAGACGGTTCGTCAGGCCGTGCGGCGGTACCTTCAGGAGCGAGCACTGGTGCTCACGAAGCCGTTGAATTGCGCGATGGTGACGCCTCCAAATATTTGGGTAAAGGCGTTCTCAAGGCCGTTGAAAACGTTAACTCCAAAATTGCAGAAGAAATTATCGGTATGGAGGTAACGGAACAAGCCGCTATCGACCGCATGATGATTGCTTTGGACGGCACGCCAAATAAAGCCAATCTTGGGGCTAACGCTATTCTAGCAGTTTCTTTGGCTGTTGCTAAAGCTGCCGCAGCCTCCACCGGACAGAGCTTGTACAATTATGTTGGCGGCGTAAATGCCCGAATGCTTCCCGTGCCGATGATGAATATCCTCAATGGTGGATCTCATGCAGACAATAGCATCGATTTTCAAGAGTTTATGGTAATGCCGTTTGGAGCATCCTCTTTTAGCGAAGCGTTGCGAATGGGGACAGAGGTATTTCATCACCTAAAGGCTGTTTTGAAAAGCAAGGGCTATGCAACAAATGTGGGCGATGAGGGAGGCTTTGCGCCAAACATTAAATCTAATGAAGAAGCTATTGAAACGGTATTGCTTGCCATAGAAAAGGCTGGGTATACGCCGGGAAAAGATATGTGGATCGCTATGGATGCTGCTGCTTCCGAGTTTTACGATGAGAAAACCAAAACTTATGTTTTCCACAAATCGGACAATCGCAAACTTACTTCTGCTGAATTTGTAGATTACTGGGCAGATTGGACGGAAAAATACCCCATTATTTCTCTAGAAGATGCCTTG
>JAIULY010000070.1 GCA_022565875.1 Schleiferiaceae bacterium
CAAAAACGCCATATTCATTAAAAATTACAAAACCATAGCTCTTTTTTGGTGATTTCTCAAAAATGAACTCAGTATTTAGTGAATACTTGTAAGATTGACAGCGCAAAACAATGCTTTTTTCTAAAGGGGTTGTGAAATTTAACAAAAGTGTTTTTAAGGGCCACCTCAATTTTGCGATGTATTTCAAAACAGAATTTCGAGGCCTTGTCCAAACAAGGATTATTCAAAGCAAAAGGCGATAGAAATCGTGAGTTAATTTTATAATTTGAAACAATGAAAACGAAGTTCATCATTACAGTATTACTGTCAGTATTAGTTACCGCAGCGGTATTTGGTCAAACCAACAGGAGGCCGCCAGTGATTGAGGATGTCACAACGCCTATCTTAGAACCACTAAAGCTCGACGGTCCTCGATTTGGTGTCACCTATGCCAATGGTTACGATTTAAACACCATTAGAGAGTTTTACAATGATTCCGCATTGACTATTGACCCGATGGTTGCTCTATTTGGTTGGCAGTTTGAATGGCAATACTTCCAGACCGAAAACGGGGGGGCAGGCTTGATTGAGTTAATCCCCATGATAGCCGGTTTGGACCAAGGACTGTTTATTCCTTCTGTAAATATGTTGATTGGGTACCGAACTTTTCGCGGAATGGAAGTGGGCTTTGGCCCAAGCATTAACCCTATGGGAAGTGGAATGGTGCTCGGCTTTGGGTACAACTTTACAAATGGATACGTCAACTTTCCTATGAATGTTGCTCTTGTAAAAGGAAAAGATTCCTTGCGCTTTTCTTTAACTTTTGGGTTTAATAAAAGGTCGCACAGATAAAAGGAATCCCTAACCACAACCAAAAACGTCCTCGTCATAATATTTTGGCGGGGACGTTATTTTTTTAATGATTGCCTCGTGCTGCGGAAACATTTGAAGCAATGTATGTTGAGTAGGCATTTCAAAATCTTGAAAATCGAAACCAGGTGCAACAGTGCACCCAACTAAAGCAAAATCATTAGGCTTGGTGCTTTCTAGGCTTGCTCCAAACCAATGTCCAGCGGGTACCACCGCTTGAAATTGACAGCCGTCTTGAGGATGCCCAACCTTTAGGGCGGCATAGTCGCCATCAGGCGAAATGGTGTGGACGATAAGCGGACTTCCATGATAAAAATGCCACACTTCATCCGACTTGATGCGGTGCAAAGCGGAAAACTCTCCCCCCCGCAAAAGAAAATAGATAGCGGTACTGTGACTTCTACCGGATGGAAAATCAGTGTTTGTGGCCGCAAAGCTAGCTTTTGAGCGATACGTTTCTTTAAAAAACCCACCCTCGGGATGGGGTTGTAAATCAAGTGTTTGTATAATATTTTCCGCTGTCATGTCAAAAGTTGATTATTTTATATATTGAAATTTTGTTGTTTCTCAAGGTGTACAAACGGTCGCCTTCTAATCGAAATTGCTCTGTACCTTCTGGTAAGGGCAAGCGCCACTCTTGAAGGGTCTTATAATTAAACTTGACCAAATCGTTGTCTTCATTGAAAATTAGCAGTTCGTTTTTTATTTGCAGTTGGTCTGCAATTTTCGGCAGGCGAACATATTTTATAAAACCGCCAAATTGATCAAAAATCAATACCCCTTTTTCTGGAATGAGGAGAAAAACGCGATCCATTCTGCTCAATAACTTTACTGGTTCGGTGTTTTCTTTTATAAGCTGTGAAAGCGTTAAGGTACGAGCCGTTTCAGAGGCATTCCCAACAGACCATTTTATCAAACGGTCTAGGCTTTGATCGTAAAACCATATTTGGTCTTGGTCTACACTACTAGCAAGCTGTGCGTCAATAAACCCGTACTCGTCAAGCCGGATGACCTCTTGCGTAGGGTTTAGTTGATTGTCTAAAAACTGAATGGTAAAAAAGGCATCGAAAAACAGCAGAACTTGTAGCGGATTAAAAGCGTCTATAAACCGAATGTTTCCAGAAATGGGATCGCTGTAGCTGGCTATTTTGACTCCTTTTGCATCATAAAGTTGAATTTCATTTTGGTTAATACTATAGATTTGGCCTAAGTGATTCGTGCTAAAAAAAGAAATGGTTTCCTGGGTGATCGTTTGTTCTAATACGAGTTGTTGCGCAAAAAGAAGTCTTGCGCTAAAAAAGAAAAACAGAAAGAAGGGTGGTTTCATTTGGATTGATTTAAAGTCAACAATTCGTCCATTAATGCTCTGTCGTTTCTCAATCGGGGTACTTTGTGTTGGCCTCCTAGCTTTTGGTGCTTGCGTAGCCAATCGTGAAACAAGTTTTTTCGAGCAATGTGGATTATAGGAGGTTGCAAAGCCATGTTTTTGTGTCTTTTTGCCTCGTAATCAGTGTTAGTTGCCTTGAGGGCATTGTCGAACAATTCTGTGAAAGAGCGGAGGTCCTCAGGAGGCGACTCGAATTCAAAAATCCACTCGTGTGCACCAGCGGCACCTTCGTTCATGTAAACAGGGGCAGCGCTGTATTCGTTGATGGTGATTTTTAACTTGGTACAGACTTCCGAAATGGCACGTTCTGCATTCTCCATGATTAGTTCTTCTCCAAAAGCGTTGATAAAGTGTTTGGTGCGTCCTGTAATTTGAATGCGATAAGGTTGAGTAGAGGTGAACTTTACGGTATCACCAATGATATACCGCCATAGGCCGCTATTTGTAGAAATTACCATGGCGTAGTTTACGCCCAACTCAACAGCCTCTAATGGAATGGCAGTTCTGTTGGCGGAGCTAAATTCAGTCATGGGCAAAAACTCATAGAATATCCCGTGGTCAATTAGTAGCAGCATGTCTTTTCGATCAACGTCATCTTGAACCGCAAAAAAGCCTTCAGAAGCGTTATAGGTTTCCATAAAGGTCATTTTCGCGTGTGGGAAAAGGGCCTCAAACTGCTTGCGGTATGGAGCAAAACTTACACCGCCATGGCCGTAAAGCTCCATATTGGGCCACACTTCATGCATATGGCTTTTGCCTGTTATTTCTAAAATGTGTTTGCAAAGGACCAACATCCACGAAGGAACACCAAAGAGGCTAGTTACATTTTGTGAGATGGCTTGTTCGCTAATGGAGTGAATTTTGGATTCCCACTCCTCCATCAAGGCAATTCGTTGGTTGGGTGTTGACCGGATTTCTACCCAAAAGGGTAAATTTTCTATGAGCAGGGCAGAGAGGTCGCCAAAATACGACTCATGATTGTTGCTGTTGACACTTGTACTTCCTCCTAATCGCAAGGAAAAACCAGAGAACAAGGTTGTTTTTGGAAATTGGTTACAATATAGGGCCAGCAAATCTTTACCACCCTTAAAATGACAATCTTCGATAGCTTCGTAACTCAAGGGCAAAAATTTCGAAACTCCTGCAGTGGTACCTGAAGATTTTGCAAACCACTTAATTTGTGTGGGCCAAAGCAAGTTTTGTTTCCCAGAACGAATGGCTGTTATCGTCTCGTGGAGGTCCTCGTAGGTGCAAAGCGGGACGCGCTTTGCGTAGTCTTCATAAATTTCTATGGTGCTGAATTGGTGAGCCTTTCCAAACGTTGTGTGTTTTGCAGTTTGCAATAAATGCATCAAAACACTGCGCTGTGTCGTTTCAGCATGATGAATGGAAAAGTGTAGTTTTTCCATTCTCCGAATCATTTGTTTTGAAATAATAGCATTTACAAGGTGCATCTATATAAGCTTTAGCTAATTTTGGGGTTTGTAAGCAGCTTCGAGTTTAATTATTAATAGTGCTGCGAAAGCTATTGTAAAACGCCAAAGATAAGAGTGTAAAAATAAACAAATTGATATGGAATACACAGGGCCATTAGAAAAAATGCAAACCCATCTCGCCACAACGGTAACCTACTATTTGAGTCTTGGAAACGACCTGTTGAAGATGAATGATTTATTGGGAAAGTCATTGTCGTTTGAAGATTTGCAACAATACACGTGCTTTTGCGGTCAAATTGTACCTAAGGTGTTTCGACAAAATTTTTGTTACGATTGTTTTTTTACCAAGCCAGAAGCTGGAGAAGCCGTTTTTAACCCGGAAAAAAGCAAGGCTCATTTAGGAGAGGCCGACAGAGACCTCGCCTATGAGCAGTCTTATCAATTGCAGTCGCATGTGGTTTATTTGGCGCAGTCAGGGGGGGTAAAGGTTGGCGTAACAAGAGCAGCACAGTTGCCTACCCGATGGATAGACCAAGGTGCATCGGAAGCTATTGTGTTAGCGAAAACTACCAACCGCTATGAAGCGGGTCAAATAGAAGTGTTTTTAAAAAATCATTTTTCCGACAAAACGGTTTGGCAACGCATGCTAAAAAATGAATCCGATGGGGCAGACCTCTTGCGTGAAAAAGAACGAGCGATTGCCTTGTTGCCAAAAGAATTATCTGTGTTTGTGACAGGCGACCAAGAAGTGGTGCGGTTGCAGTATCCTGTATCTTCGTGGCCCACAAAAACCAAATCTATTAAAATTGAGAAGGAGGGGAAGTTTAGAGGAGTATTGACAGGCATTCGAGGACAATACCTAATTTTTGACGATGCTTTTGTAATGAACGTTCGCTCTCAAGAAGGTCGTTGGGTGCGACTGCATTGGTGAGATTACGAGACACGCCAGTGCAGGAGACTGCCTGCTACCGCGGGTATACCAACATTGATAAGCCAAACGAGTGTTGTGGCAAACAAAACTAGACCAGGGTCTATTATTGAGGTGGAAATGATTATGAGACCCAAAGAGCCTTTGGTAAGCGGGTCCAAAAACCCCAAAGAAGGCAGCCAAGCGCTCACCGTGTAGAACAATACTATGGTTGGGAATATCGCTAAAAATGATGTTTGCTCAGCAACAAAATATACACATAAATAAAATTGAAAGCTGTAAACCAATACCTTGAGCAAGCTTGATAAAATGGCCAAAAGGCGAAATTGGATAGGGGTGTCGGATTGCACATTGTGCAGGCCATATTTTTCGAGCAAACGATGTATTCCTAAACGTTTCCAAAAAAAATCTTGACTGCTGTACCCAACAATTAGCACCACGGCAGCAAATAGCACCACCCAGCCAAGCCCCTCTTGCGCAGTAATCAGTGCGCCGCCAATAATGCTAAGTCCAAGAAAAAGTTTGGCGAGTAGTTTTACGGTTTGATAAGCCAAGGTGCTATAATAGGAGTTTTTTCGCTTTAGTTTATCCGTAAGTAGCTGCTTCCCGTGATACTCTCCGATTTGAAAGGGCGTAAAAAAACCAAACGACAACGAAATAATGTTGTATTGTAGTAATTTGTAAAACGGAAATGCTTTTGTTGGTAAAAAGAGTTGCCAAGTGAATGTGTCGAGAACCCAATTAAAAGCGGAAAGAACGACTAAAAGCAGCATCCAGATACTCACCCAATGAAGTTCGGCCTGTTTGATTGCCTGAAGCAATGGTTGAAGTGTTTCCCCATCAATCCGTTGGTAAATAATGCTGACGCTTACAATGGGCAAAAGCCACTTCAGTAACACTTGCAATGTTTTCCAAAGCGAAGGAGATACCGCGGGGCTTTTAAATTTTAATTTCTTCACCAACTTTTAGATTGAACAATTTACGGAAGCCAAAAACAATGGGGTAAATCAAAAGGGTGTCGAAAAGCGCACACAACACTTTGAATAGCCAACCATCAAAAATCATGGGTAGGATGTCCCCAAAAGGTTTAAGACCCCAAAAGATGACACCCACAACAAGGGTGGTGTCGACCAATTGCGAAGCAATAGTAGAGAAATTATTTCGTACCCACAGCATTTTTCCTTTGGTCACTTTTTTCCAGAAGTGGAACAAGCGCACATCGACAAGTTGAGCAGAGAGGTAGGCAATCATAGATGCACCAATGACGCGCCAAGAGTTTTGAAAAACAGTGTTGTAGTCGCTGTCTTGTACGGGAGAGCCGGCGATGGACGGAAAAACACTTCCCAACCAAAGTAAAAAAAGCACAAAAAGAGAAACGGCAAAGCCGCTGATAACAACTTCGGCGGTTCGTCGTCGGCCATATATTTCAGATAGAATGTCGGTAAACAAAAAAGTAATGGGGTAGGGAAGTACACCAGCGGAGATAACAAATGTTTTGAAACCGAGATCGAGTGCAATAAATTTATTGGCTATAAGATTGCACGTAATTAATGCCGCAACAAACAAAGAGGCCAGAAGGAGGTAAATCCTTCTGGCCAAGTTTTGCGTTTCTTCTTCTTTTGTTAATTGTGTCATTAGTCAATGATATCCCATTCCAATCGGGCTTGAACACCTTGTTGTTGCAAAATGTTTTCCATTTTTTTCATTTCCTTGTAGCTATTGCCAAACGTTTTTTCCAAGCGTTTTTCCATTTGGGCTTCCATATTGAATGATTTTAGCAGTTGTTGGAAAGGGTCAATCGGCTCAGGATAATCAGCTATTCGGTACTTTTCGGTAATGCCGCTTAGCGCTTTTGCGGCCTCAATAGCGTCTTTTAAGCCTCCAATTCCGTCGGCTAGGCCATTGTCAATGGCCGGTTGTCCCAGCCAAATCCTACCTTGACCGATACTGTCAACAAATAGCGAGTCAAGACTTCTGCCATTTGCGACCCGAGACAAGAACTTACCGTAAGTGTCAGTAACATTGTTTTCCAGCAAGTCCATTTCTTTAGGAGTTATGTCGCGGTACAAGGCGCCCAATTCGGCAAGTTCATGTGTTTTCACACCATCATACCGCAAGCCCATTTTGTTTTGAATAAGTTCCTGACCGGTGAAAAACACGCCAAACACACCAATAGACCCAGTTACGGTAAAAGGGTTTACGAGAATGGTGTCTGCGGGAGCAGCGATGTAATAACCTCCAGAAGCGGCCACGTTGCCCATGCTTACTACTACAGGCATTTGTTCTTGAGCCAACTTGATTTCTCTCCAAATTAAGTCAGAGGCAAAGGCACTCCCGCCTGGGCTATTGATCCGCACCACCATGGCTTTAACTTTTTTGTTTTCTCTAGCTTTGCGAATAGCGTTCACAAAACGGTCACCACCGATTTGCTCTGGAGACCCTTCTCCATCAATGATTTCACCTTCTGCATAGACCACGGCAATAACATCAGAGCCAACAGGATTCCAGTCGCTTTTTGTGGCAGAAATGTATTCACTTAATGTAATGCTGTTGGGTTTTTCGTTGTCTTTCTTTTCAGAAAGTTGCCGCATGAGCGTTAGCATCTCATCGCCATAGCGCAGTCCATCTACAAAACCAAGTTCCAAGCAATTATTTGCATGGATAGAAGCAAAGCTATTCGCATACGCTTCGAGTTGGCTTGGCGTGATGCCTCTATCGGCGGCTACCGATTGTGCAACTTGAGACCAAGTTCCGTCGAGATATTGCGTGAGTTGCATGCGGTTGGCGTCGCTCATTTCACTTAAGAAATAAGGTTCTACAGCACTTTTAAACTGATTGTTTCTCGGGCGTAAGACAACAGGTTTGACGCCTACCTTCTCAAATGTTTCTTTATAAAACGTGTAAGTGCGAGATAACCCCACCCATTCTACCACACCATTAGGGTTTAGGAAGATGCTATCGGCTAAAGCAGCAAGGTAATAACCACGTTGCGTGTAGATATTGCCATAAGCGATAATGGGTTTTTCAGAGGCTTTAAACTTGAGCAGAGCATCGCGGAACTCTTGAATTTGAGCAAATCCAGCGGGAAAGCTGCCATAATTGAAATCCAAATACAGTGCATTGATGCGGTCGTCTTCAGCCGCGTGTTCGATAGCGTTAATGGCATCAATTAACTTATAAGGCTTGCCTTGAAGGCCGCCAAAAAGAGCGAAATTAAAGTTAAACTCATTTGGATTGTCAGCAATGCCGTTGTTGATTTCAATTTTCAACACACTGTTATTGGCAACCGCCACTTTGCTCTTGCCAGATGGAATAAGAGCAATAAGCAAAACAAAAAATAGAAAGCCGCCAAAAAGAAGGATGAACCCTGCTAAAAGACTGGCGAGAAGCATTTTGAAAAACTCTTTCATAATTTTGGTGTAAAATATTTTTTGAATGGTTTTGAAGTTGTTGTTACAAACATACAACTAGGCAATAGTACTTGTTTGGATCATATAATTACAAACATTTGCGAAAAACCCATTTCAACCGAAAAAGACATCGGATATTTGCAGCTTTTTAGAAAGGTCTGCGCTTTATTAACCATTTGATACGGATGCAAAGAAGAAAAATTTATGTGCTTTTAGGTGGTAATTGTGGTGAGGCAACGCGGAGCGCCTTTGACAACGTGGTTCAATTTATTGAAGCAACGTTTGGAAAAGTCTTGCGCCAGTCCGCCATGTATACATCGCCCGCATGGGGGTATGTTTCAACAAATTCTTATTACAATCAGGTGATTTGTTTTGAGACGGATAAGGCAGCGTCACTTGTTTTAGACCAACTTTTGGAAGAAGAGCAACGCAACGGAAGAGACAGAAGAGGGGATCAAGAAGGTTACACAGACCGTGTTATCGACATAGATATATTGTACATTGGAAACGAAATACTATCCACTGCGCGATTAGAAGTGCCCCATCCACGGCTTCATCTGCGACGTTTTACCCTGTTGCCTTTAACAGAGGTGGCTTCGGAGGTTGTGCATCCCGTATTTAAGAAGACCAATAAAGAGCTTCTTGAGCAGTGTGTGGATCGAGCTGAGGTTTTTAAGGTGTAATGCTTTAATTTAAAAAGGCTCCTACGCGAAAGCAAAAGCATAAATAATAACAAGTTGTTGATGAAAAAAGTAAAACACATAGCTATAGAGGGGAATATAGGCAGTGGTAAAACCACCACAGCAAAAGCTTTGGCGGCGCATTTAGGGGCGCACCTTTACTTAGAAAGTTTTGAGGACAATCCGCATTTAGAGAAGTTTTACAAAAGCGAAACTATCAATCCGTTAAAAATGGAAGCGCATTTTTTGATGGAGCGCTACTTTCAGATAGCCGAAGAAATGGAAAAAGGAGCAGGTTTAACGATTTCAGATTACTGTTTTGAGAAGTGCTTGGTTTTTTCAGAAGTTAATTTAGATGGAAACAACAAAACCATTTATCAAGGTTTGTGGCAAGTGTTAACTGATTATTTGCCTCAGCCAGATGTGATAGTTTATTTAGCTATGGAGGTGCCGCAATTGGTCAAGAACATTAGAAAGAGAGGTCGAGAAATGGAAATGGGGTTAACGGCCAGTTACTTAAGGTTGTTGCAGGACAGTTATGGAAAACAACTCTCAGTGGGGGAAAACTCAAATTCAGACCTAATAATCATGGATGGCTCGATGCTTTTGGGTTTGTCTAACAAAGAAATAGCCGAAAAACTAGTAGTGGAATTGGAGGGACGAGGATGGGTTTTGGTGGATAAATAAGTACAGTTCAACAAAATCTCGTAAGTTTTTGGAAAAAACATTTGTAGCTAATCAATAATTACTATTTTTGCCCAAGCTTAAAAGTCACAACAAACAGCAAATAATATTAATGATCAAAAGCTGATCCTATGAAAAAGTTTACCGTTATGGCGCTTGCCGCCGGTCTTTTCTTGTCGACAGGTGCCTTTGCACAAGACAACAATGACCCGCAAAACAACAAAAAAGACGAAAAAAAATCTAATTACCGCTCTTGGAGTGTGGGTTTAACTGGAGGTGCAAATTACCTCTTGGGAGACGTTTACTCTAAAGAAACTGGAAAAGCTGACATTCATGATGATTTAGGTGGTATTGGATACACTGTTGGCTTAGATCTTACCAAATGGGTGAATTCTGCTCTCGGGTTTCAAGCCGAATTGGGTATTCACTCATACAGCGGTACGAGATCGGCTAATTTAATCGGAACCCAAGATGATGTTGCCGTTGCTTTTAGATCCAACACAGCCTACAGAGGAGGAATGAATGTTATGGTAAATCTTAACGGCTTTGGCGCTAGAAATAGAGTTAAAGAAAGAAAAGATGCATGGTTTATCTACACAGGTCTAGGGTTTAATTCTGCGGGAGCAGAAATCTTCATCAACAATGATCAACCCATAGAGCTTGGAACAAATGAACAAAATGTTTTCTCAACGGCCTTGTTTGGTGATGAAAGAAGTATTGGAGGGCATCGGTCTTTTTACATGCCAATAGGGTTGATTTACAACATTAAACTTAATCAAAGGTTTGATGTCAGTGTAGGCATGAGAGGTACTTGGATGCTAGATGATAATGCTGACGGATCCAACACCATTACTTCACTGATGCCAAATGTTACTACGCCGCGTCAACTCGACAATTTGTTCCCAAACGCTACTTCAGATTGGTTATTTTCGTTTACAGCTGGTGTAAATTACTACTTTGGGTGGAAAGAGCCTAAGAGTAAAGATCCTATCGTATACATCGATGCGACAACTGAAATGTTGAAGCGCATTGCTAAAAACGAAAACAACTTAGATAAGTTGATGACGGATAAAGACGGTGACGGTGTTTCTGACTTCTTCGATAAAGACCCGAATACACCAGAAGGTCATGTTGTGGATGGTTCAGGTGTTAGCTTGGATACTGACGGTGACGGTGTACCAGATTCTATCGACGAAGACCCTTTCTCCACTCCTGGTGCTGTTGTTGACGCACAAGGTCGTGAAATTGACTCTGACGGTGATGGCGTTCCAGATAGCCGTGACTTAGAGCCCAACACACCTAAAGGACAATTGGTGAACTTCCAGGGTATTTCTATTGAAGATAAAGTTGGTGGTGGTGCAGGTGCTGACGGTGCTTACATTCCAAGCATCTTCTTTGCTACAGATCGCGCTGACATTACAGCAGCTAACCAACAACGTATCGTTACGGTTGCGAGATTGATGATGGCGAATCCAAACATGCGCTTGAGAGTTGTGGGTAACTGCGACGTTAGAGCTGGTGAAACCTACAATGAGAAATTAGGTGAAAGACGTGCAAAAGCGGCTATTAAAGAACTTTCTAAAAACTTCGGTATTGACGAAAGCAGATTTGAGGCTGTGACTAAAGGTAAGTCTTCTCCAATTGCTAAGTCTCACGCACCAAACAGACGTGTAGATTTCGAAATCATCCGATAATCATAGGATTTTATAAGCTTACAGGGTGTTGCTCAATTTTGAGCAACACCCTTTTTTTTTCTACACAATTGTAGATGTCTTATATTTGTTGTTCCTAATAAAAAATTGCGATTCTTTTGATTGACATGAATACAAGCAACGCCCAAAAGTCACGAGCGGCTATCGAACGCCTATATATTACCATGCGTCATCTATTTATGCGTGGCAGCTACAAACCCATGGGTATTTCTGGCGCGTCGCTCAGACAGGCTCTATTGGATTTAAGCCCAGAGATCTATGGACTTATTAACTCTAGCGAAAAGGTAGAGTTGGATGGTTTGTTGTATGTGATGGAGCGCTTGCCAAAAGGAATAGAGGAGTGCCGTTTGGTTCGACTTATTTCCCGAGAGGGCTATGAAAACGGGCATTTTACAACGCTATTCCCACCCAAACGCAGAAGAAAATGTTATCGCATCGATGACGAGCAGATGTATGTAGAAATGACACGTGGGCGAAGCGACATTTATGATATTCTTACCCACCTTACTTTCCTCTACATGGAAGCCGACGTGATTCGCAATAACAGCACGGACTCTAAAGGAAGGGTCAATCACGACTGGTTACAATTGGAGCAAATTGTTTTGAAAGAAGACGCGCAAGAACCCTTTGACTACGAGTCTGCGTGCAGTTATTTAAGTCATATTGTTGGGCGAACTTTTGAGGAAACACATGCCGCCGCCTTAAAATTTGACAAAGCCTATGGCAATTCTATTTTTCACGTTGTTTATCATCTGGGTAAACTAGCTATTCAGGAAATAGCAGATGGCATCGACCGGGAGATCTTTTTTTCAGCAACGCTTAGAGAACGCGTTGGACAGCACGTTTACGGTGACAAATGGTCTTCCAAAGTAAAAGAACAGTTGATTTCTCTTAACCTTCACAAAAGACCCTTGCACGTGGTCAGTGCCAATCTTCATAGTTTTGTCAATGCAATCTACGGGCACCAGTTGTATCCTTTCGCGTCTTTTGACGATATGCTCAAGTTGGCCACAGAAATCAGCTTAAACCCAGAGAGTAAAAAAGCTAAAAGTATCAAACAATATGCATTAAAGCATGGATTGGTGGAGTTACCCGATCAATCAGGGACGAATATAGGAGTTCAAATAATTGATACGGCGAAACTCAAGGATGATAGTATTACTTACGACACTAATAGAGAAGTAAATAAAGCAGCTCCTGTATATGTTGTGATGGATTATGCATTTGGCGAGCAGGCTTTTGAGTGCATGGATGAGCTCTTGAAGTTTCACGAAACAACAGATAGAAACTTCCGGTTTGACATTCGATCCATTTCCATAATGGGCAAGGCCGGTATTTTAACTGGCAAAAAGGGAGACTTGATGGTTCCCTCGTCACATATTTTTGAGGGTACAGCCGATAATTATCCTTTTCAGAATGGTTTTGTGGCTAAAGATTTTGAAGGGTACGGCATAGGCGTTTACGCGGGCTCTATGGTTACAGTTTTGGGGACTTCGCTACAAAACAAGGACGTGCTCAATTATTTTATGGAATCTTCTTGGAAAACCATTGGGTTAGAAATGGAGGGAGCACACTACCAAAAGGCGATTCAGTCAGCTAGTAAAATCCGAAACACCATTCGTAGGAACGTGAAGGTTTTTTATGCGTACTACGCCTCAGATAACCCCTTGGAAACAGGAAGCACATTGGCCAGTGGTGGACTAGGATTAGACGGCATTTTGCCTACTTATTTGGTAACCTGGAAAATCCTTCACAAAACAGCTTGATACGGGTTAGAAACTAAATAAAGAGACAGCCATAGGGCGGCACAATCCAATCATTCTTCCGATATTTGCCAACACAAAAAACAGCCCATTCATGAGTCAAGATTTTAGCACAACGATAGAAGAGAAGTCAGGAATAGATCGTGATATTTTAAAGCGTGCTTTTACACTGATGTGCCAAGCCAAGCACATGGCGGAGCTTTACGAAGCAAACAAAGAAGTGACAGCTAAATACGTACATGCCACGTCGAGAGGACATGAGGCCATACAATTGGCATTAAGTTTACAATTGAAACCTCAGGACTGGGTAGCGCCCTATTATCGTGACGATAGTATTTTGCTCGGTATTGGAATGCGGCCTTATGATTTAATGCTTCAATTACTCGCTAAAATCACCGACCCTTTTTCAGGGGGCCGCACCTATTACTCGCATCCGTCACTCAATGACGAGGATAAACCCAAGATCCCCCACCAGAGTTCCGCTACAGGAATGCAAGCCATACCTACCACAGGTGTTGCCATGGGGATTCAATACAAAGAAAAACAAGGGCTAGCAGCGGATTATGCGGGGGAAAATCCAGTGGTGGTCTGTTCGATAGGCGATGCTGCCATGACGGAAGGGGAAGTAGCAGAGGCACTGCAAATGGCAGCGCTTAAGCAATTGCCGATTCTCTACCTTGTTCAAGATAATGGATGGGACATTTCTGCAAATGCAGCAGAAACACGCGCTCAAAACGCTGCCGAGTATGCGGCAGGCTTTCACGGAATAGAGGTGAGAAGTATGGATGGCGCAGATTTTATTGGGTGTTATGATACCTTAAATGAAGTGCTTCAG
>JAIULY010000071.1 GCA_022565875.1 Schleiferiaceae bacterium
CCATTTTCTAACAAATGGGTGGCGAAACTGTGCCTCAGGGTGTGTACCGTTACTTTTTTGCTGATGCCCGCCGCCGCCACTGCTCTGCGCATAATTTGCTGTAAACTGCGGGTGCTGTAAGGCTCACTTTGATACTGCCCCTCGAAGATGTAATCGGGAGGCGCAGTGCGGGCCTGTGTTTTTTTGTAAGTGCTTAGTTGCTCCAGTATAAACTTGGGCAACATCACCAAACGGTCTTTTTTGCCCTTGGCGGCTTTGATGTGTATCTTGTATTCGTCTAGTAACAAATCGCCCCACTTTAAGTGCACACATTCGCTGTTGCGCAAACCTGCACCATAGGTGAGCAAAAGCATGAGCTTGTGCTTGGGGTTGTCTACGGCTTGAAATATGCGGATGCATTCCTCTTTGGTGAGTACGGAGGGCAATACTTTTTCCTTTTTTGGCCGTGGCAATTGCAAGTGCCAGCTTTTTTCTTTGATTACCTCGCGGTAGTAAAACTGAAGGGCATTGACCATCATATGGCCACTTGTGCTACTCAACCCTTTTTCCATAAGGTGCGCCAAGTATGCCGTAACTTCCTCTTCTGTAATGTCCTGTGGTTTTTTAAACCCTTGATCGCGATAGAAACGCAAAAAGGCATTGCCATAATTGCGGATAGTGGCAACGCTATAATTTCGGGCTAGTAATGCATTGATGTAATACTCAAACACGCCACGGGCTGTTTCTGGAACCTGGTGCAACAACCCTTCCTTGGTTTTGCTTAAATCGAGGTGCTTTCGTTTGGGTAGGTTCTTTTTGTGCAAATATCCTTTGGGTAATTGTACTCGCCAGATAATAGCATCAGGCTCCAACAACAACTGGATGGTTTCTAAAATCTGACCTGCTGCAGGAAGCAAATAACAATTTTCTGCTTTGCTATACCGGCTATAGGCTTGACGCCTTACTTTCTCTACAATGGAGAAAGAATCTGGTACATGAAGCTGCATCCAGCGGGGATCTGCACCGTGCGTTTTCACAACAATTTCTTGTGGTTCTGTTTTGGTGTCGTCGGCACTATTGTTCACCTCAGGTAAAAAATCAAACCCCATTGCTTCGTGAATTTTCTTTCGGATAGTGGCATTCCGCATGGCCATGTAACATTTGTGCGTCTTATTCCAATACACGCCTTTGATAGCCAATAACTTTTTTACAATACCTTGCCGATACTGCATGCCAAATACCCAATATTTCCCAATGGGTTCATAAACTTTCAAGTCTGGAAATGGGGCAATCTCATTTGGAGATTTATGTTCCGAGTTGTCCCGGGGGTAAGGTCTCGGAAGGGCGCTACCTGTAGTAGCTATGGGTGGAATTTCACGGTTTTTGTCACCGGCCACCTTATTTCCATTGGGCAAAATTAGTGAATATCCTAAGGATTGCAAATCTTTCCAGTATTTTTTTGAATAGGGCAACAACCAACACCGATTGGTTTTGCTGTACACTCCGCCCATATCCTTTATTTGGCGCTGTACACCATAGTGTTATGGAAAGGTTAAAGATATCCACGTTTGCCCTCGGTGGTCGATTTTATCTAGTTGTATCTCCATGGTGTCATTAGGTTACTATTATTTTACACAAAAATAGAAAAACCAATCGATACCGTGGTATTGAGATTACGGTAAAATCGCACTATTGCTAAAAAATAGGCTGCGGCCTGATGTAAATAGGAGTCTGTTTCGAAGAGGAAGATTTCCATCAAAATCGAAACGAAGGTAATTTTTGGGCCGGAGCTAACTAATTGTTAGTGAGGGTTCAGCAATCTCCCCACCAGTCAACCTTTTGCTTAGAGGGACTTTTCGGAGGTGGCTCAAATGTAGGCGTGTTTAGTTGAGGGTTTAAGTTGTGAATGCGTTTCAGCTTTTTGTGAATGAATTCTTGGGTGAAATACGTTACTCCGCTGTTGGTAGTACTTGCTTACTCGGTTGGAAAACGCCGCCCCCTGCCAGGGATGGTAGTGGAAAGCCCGGAGGTGGGGCGACTTGCCGGAACGCGAGCGGCGGAGGCTGCGAGGAACCGAGCAGACCCCGTACGCCGCTGTGACGGCCGGAGCACCACCGAGGACTTGCAACGGACAGCCCGCCCGGCAGCATGAATCTTAACGCCTAACGCTTAATGCTTAACGCTGAATGCTGAACGCTTAATGCCTAACGCTTAACGCTTTATGTCTAACGCCTAACGCCCAACTCATAACTCATAATTCATAACTCATAATTCATAACTCATAATTCATAACTCATAACTCATAATTCATCACATATAATTCATCACTCATCACTCATAACTCATAATTCATCACTCATAATTCATAACTCATCACTCATAATTCATAATTCATCACTCATAACTCATAATTCATAACTCATAATTCATAACTCACAACGCACAGCGCACTATTTCGGGTGGACGAAAAATAGCCTTAGCTCGTCCATTTCTAGCACGAGGTACTCTTCTGAGACAAACCACACGTGCATCTCTTGAAATACGCGCCCGGGAAAATCTTCTAAGTACAAAAGGAGCTGTGGGGTTACAAAGACATAATTTCCTGTGGCTTCTAATTGTGGCTCTGCTGGATTTTGTTGGAAAAAGGCAATGCGATAGGTGGTGTCGGTATGAAATGTGTAAAGATCGGGCACGGCTTCTTCTAATGCGGGGGGGCGTGTCAAATCTACATAAGCCAATGCTTCCCAACTCCCCAACAACAACGTTTCTGCTGCTGCGGATAGGGGTGGGGGTGTGCTGGTAAGCCATTCTAAAACAGTATTTTGCTGAGAAAGGGTTGCGTTGCCTAGTGCTTCGTTGAGTTCTAGTACCTGACCTTTTGCGGGCTTTAGAATGAACAAACAAAACAACAAACAACTTAGTAGTCGATGTGAAAGTAGCATAGTGATTCTAGCAAGTGTATTTGTCTGCCAAAGTATACATTTTTTGCATAAGGTCCTTTTAAAAAGACAAATTTATTTGTGTCAAAATTCTGTTTTTAAACGCAAAAGAATCATTCTCCTTATTTGTACTTTCGCGCCACACAATTATCAATTGAAAAATCACTATGTATCGCACGCACAATTGTGGCGAACTTCGCCTCTCACATCTTGGTCAAACGGTTACACTTTCTGGATGGGTACAACGCACCCGCGATTTTGGAGCCATGAGCTTTATCGATTTGCGCGATCGCTATGGCATTACACAGCTTTCTTTTAATGCGGAAACCAATCCCGAACTGCTGAGCAAGGCCCGTGAGTTAGGGCGTGAGTTTGTGGTTCAAGTATCGGGGCAGGTGGTTGAGCGCAGTAGTAAAAACACTCAAATTCCAACCGGGGAAATTGAAATTGCTGTGGCGGAAGTCACGGTGCTCAATGCGGCCAAAACACCGCCTTTTACCATTGAAGACCAAACCGATGGGGGCGATGAACTGCGCATGAAGTACCGGTATCTCGATATTCGTCGCAAGCCGGTTCGCGACAATCTCTTACTCCGCAATCGCGTGAGTTTGGCCGTTCGCAATTATCTTTCTGAGCAGGGGTTTGCAGAGGTGGAAACACCCTTTCTCATCAAATCGACCCCTGAAGGTGCTCGAGATTTTGTGGTACCTAGCCGCATGAATCCCGGCGAGTTTTATGCGTTGCCACAAAGCCCGCAAACCTTTAAGCAATTGCTGATGGTAGGCGGTATGGACAAGTACTATCAAATTGTAAAGTGCTTTCGCGATGAAGATTTGCGAGCCGATCGTCAGCCTGAGTTTACGCAAATCGACTGCGAAATGGCTTTTGTGGAACAAGAGGATATCCTACAAACTTTTGAAGGCCTGTTGAAGCACTTGCTCAAGTCGATTCGCAATGTGGAGGTGGCAAACTTCCCTAGAATGACGTACGACCACGCCATGCGCACGTATGGCAATGACAAACCGGATATTCGCTTTGGAATGTCGTTTGTTGAACTCAACGCGATTGTTCAAAACAAAGGCTTTGTGGTGTTTGATGCTGCGGAATTGGTAGTCGGAATTCGTGTAGCCGGCGCAGCCAATTACACGCGTAAACAACTCGATGCCCTCACAGACTTTGTGAAGCGCCCTCAAGTGGGTGCCTCCGGGTTGGTGTGGGTAAAGTACAACGAAGATGGCACTATCAAATCGTCTGTCGATAAATTTTACAGCGATGAAGACCGCGCGGCTATTGCGGCTGCATTTGGCGCTGCACCAAACGATTTAATGCTCATTTTGGCGGGCTCTGCAAACAAAACGCGCAAAGCGTTGAGCGAGCTCCGTATGCACTTGGGCAACGCCTTGGGCTTGCGCAAACCGGACGAGTTCGCGCCGCTTTGGGTGGTCGATTTTCCGCTGCTCGAATGGGATGAGGATGCCAGCCGTTGGTTTGCCATGCACCACCCGTTTACCGCGCCCAAGCCTGAAGACCTGCACCTCATGGCGGATAATTTGGGCGCTGTTCGTGCCAATGCGTATGACTTGGTGCTGAACGGCTCTGAAATAGGCGGGGGCTCTATTCGAATTCACAACCGGGAACTACAACGGCAACTATTTGAAATATTGGGCTTTACCGAGGAAGAAGCGCAAGCTCAATTTGGCTTTTTGATGAATGCCTTTGAATATGGCGCACCGCCACACGGGGGTATTGCTTTTGGATTTGACCGTCTAGTCGCTATTTTGGGCGGCCACGAAACCATCCGAGATTATATCGCTTTCCCAAAGAACAATGCCGGCCGCGATGTGATGATCGATGCGCCAGCAAACATCGACAGTGCACAACTCGACGAATTGCAACTGCGTGTGGTGCCAGTACAGCAAAAACAGTAACGGATAAAAAGGGCTTTTATGCCCTTTCTTTATACTCGAGGAGCTATGAAATTTGAAAAGAACATCGGAAGCTTTGATCGCAAAATGCGCCTAGTCGCTATCGGGGTTATTGTTTTCCTGCACATCTCTGGTCAACTGCCGCCTGCATTTGGAGATTTATTTCTCTATGTGGCGGCTATTTTTTTGGTGACGTCAATCCTAGGTTGGGACCCGTTTTACCTGCTTTTTAAGATGGACACCACCAAGGAGCCCGACAAGGAACTTTAAATGTTTGTCATGGAAAAAACTTTTGTTCGCGAATTTGAGCAACTAACCGTAGGAGAGCTCTATGATATTTTGCGTCTCCGTGCGGAGGTGTTTGTGGTGGAGCAAAACTGTGTTTACCAAGATGTAGACAACAACGACCAAGCTGCGGTGCATTTTTCCACCTTTGTAGATAAGAAGTTAGTGGCCTATGCGCGCGTGCTGCCACCCCGAGCTTCGGGGCAATCGGCCTGGCATATCGGCCGAGTCATTGTTGCTGCAACTGCTCGCGGAAATGGGTATGCCAAAGGGTTAATGAACGTGACGATGGAGTACATTGCAGCAAACAACACCAACAAGCTGCCTGTATTGCTGATGGCGCAAACCTACCTGCGCAACTTTTATGCGGCCTTTGGGTTTGAGGCACGAGGCGAGGAGTTTTTAGAAGACGGGATACCTCACGTAAATATGTATCTCAAATAGCGGTTTTCGAGATTTTTCCGCGCTACTACATCAAATGGTGTCTCGTTGCTGTTATTGTCCAGATCGAATGGCGTCGACTGGCTGCATCTGAGATGCGAAATATGCAGGGAATATTCCTGAAACGAGGCCAATGACTACTGAAATGACAATAGCGCGAATGATGTTTTGGATACTCAAGAAAATGTAAAAGTCGATCAGGTTGGAGGCGACGAGTAGCGAAAGGTACACGAGGATAAGTCCAATGATACCGCCAATCAAGCACAACACCACAGACTCCACCAAAAACTGCAACAAAATAAAATTATTGCGGGCTCCCAATGCCTTTTGAATACCGATTTGGCTCGTGCGTTCGCGTACGCTTACGAACATAATATTGGCAATACCAAAGCCGCCTACCAAGATGCTAAAGCCACCAATAACAATTCCTGCAAGTTTGATAATGAGAAACACGCCGTCTAGCGCTTGTGTGACCATGCTCATGCGATTAAAGGAGAACGAGTCGGCATCTCCTGGCTTGAGGCGTCGCAATCCTCTTAGTGTGGCGCGCAGTTCATCTATCATTGGCGCGATACCTTCTTCGGTTTTTGCTTTCGCTAAAATGGCAGAACCACTGACGTTATCGGGGAAAATCTTGCGAGCATAGGCTACCGGGATGTAAACATTTTCATCTGTGCTATTGCCAAATAAATCGTCGCCTTGACTTTCGAAAATACCGATAACTTTAAACTTCCGGCCTAGGGCACGCACCTCCTTGCCGATGGGGTCTTCATTGGGGAAAAGTCCGTCGGCTACAGCAAAGCCCAACACGCAAACAGGTCTGCCTGCTTGACTTTCCAGCTCAGAAAAGTAACGACCGTCTTGCACTACATAATCCCAGATATCGAGATAATTGTGGGTGACGGCAATAATAGGAGTATTGGAAGCTTGGTTGTTGTAGTACCGCAAAGTGGCGGGTTTGGAATACGTAAAAGCGATGTGTTCGGCGCTAGGTACTTTTCCTTCTAGGGCTTTGTATTCTTTGTAGGAGGGTTCCGGGCGGTTGAAGTACTTCCACCAGGCGTAGGTTTCAGAACCTTCTTCGGGGCCCCAATTCCACTTTTGCACATACACCACCTTTTCGCCCAAACCGGCAACACTTTTTCGAACGGTATATTCCAGAGAGTCTACCACCGAATAAATCATAATAATGGCATAGATGCCAATGGTGATACCCAACAACGAAAGTAAAGTACGCAATTTATTGACTACCAACGCATGGATAGCGAATCGAATGCTCTCTTGTAAAAGTCGCCAGTAAATCATGCTCTTGCGATAAGTGATTGTTTGTAATGGCCTTGCGCAAAACAAAAGCAAAAGGCTCGGTAAACTATCTAGGTCTTGTAATGTCTAGAAAGTATTTGAGTGCCTTTTGCTTTTATTGGTTATGACAATGCGTTTCAATAGTGTAGAAACGCCTGCATTCATTACTTCACTTGGTCTAATTTGAGCATATTAGTCATGCCGCTATCTTTTATGGGCATACTGGCAATGTTGATAATCAAATCTCCCTTGGCAATTCGTCCTTTGTCTTTGAGATAGGCATTGATTTCGTCAAAGGTTTGATCGGTGCTGATCATATTGTCATAATAATGGCATTCTACGCCCCAGACTAAGCTCAATGTATTTAAAATGCGATGATTAGCTGTAAACACATGGATTTTGGCCTTTGGGCGATGGCTCGATAGGCGGTAAGCCGTGTAGCCGCTAAAGGTCATGGTGAGAATGGCTCTTGCACCAACTTGATCGGCGATTTTTGAGGCGTTAAAACAAATAGAATCGGTAATGTATCGCTTGTTGACAAATTTTGGCGAGACGTTGTTTTTGCCGGTTGTTGCTGCCGATTCTTCTACATGTGAAATGATTTTGCGCATGGCTTTGACCACGTGAACGGGATATTTCCCAACACTAGTCTCTCCAGATAGCATCACAGCATCCGCACCATCTAGGATGGAGTTGGCCACGTCGTTGACCTCTGCGCGTGTAGGCGACATGCTTTCAATCATGCTCTCCATCATTTGGGTGGCGATAATCACTGGTTTAGAAGCCTCAAGCGATTTTTCAACGATTAGCTTTTGAATCAAGGGCACACCTTGCATGGGGATTTCGACACCCAAATCACCGCGCGCCACCATCAAGGCATCTGATTCTTCTATGATGTTGTCGATATCGATGATGGCTTCGGGCTTTTCGATTTTAGATACGATTTTCGCCGGAGATTTCCGCTCGTTAATCAAGCGTCGCAGCTCAATAACATCTTCAGAATTGCGGACAAAAGACAAGCCAATCCATTCCACGCCTTGGTCCAAAGCAACCTCCAAATCCGCGAGGTCTTTTTTTGTCAAACAAGGCAAGCTGATTTTCGTATTGGGAAGGTTGACGCCTTTTTTGCTTTTCAAAGGGCCGCCTTGAATCACTTTTGTTTTTACGAGGTCTGTTTTGTTGGTTTCCAGCACCTCCATCATCAATTTGCCATCGTCCAAGAGGATGGTTTCTCCCGGTTTCACATCGCGAGGAAACTCGTGATAATTCATGTAAACGGATTGCGCATTGCCTACATGGTCTGTAGAGGTGAAGTGGACAATATCGCCAATATTGACAACCGTACCCTCTTCCACATCGCCAATGCGCAATTTGGGACCTTGCAAGTCGGCCAAAATGGCCACGGCAAAATCTTTTTCCTTGCGCAAGCGTTGAATGCGCTGAATGACTTCAATGTGCCCAGCGTGAGCACCGTGTGAAAAATTGACCCGAAAGACATTCACACCAGCGTCAACCAATGCCAATAACATTTCTTCTGACGAGCTCGCTGGCCCCAAAGTGGCCACTATTTTTGCTTTATTCTGATTCATGATTTGATTCAAAGTATAAATTCTTAGATTCAGTTGCTGTTGGTTCGCAAGCAGACACAAAGGAAACGCCCTTGATGTTTCGAATCGCTTGTTGCCAACTTTTTACCATTTCGGTTTGGGGATTTCCTGTAATGGCAATGAGATAATCGTATTGCTGTAACGATTTGACAAAGATGCTTTTTTTTGCTTGATCGGCAATAGTATTTATGGGTAATTCTTGGTTATTTATTTTAAAGCATGCCGCTTTGTTGCGCATGAGGTGCCACGTTATTTGCTCCTCGTTGTCGCTATAAGTATATCTCGGGAAGAGAAAAGCACCTTTTTCATGAGTAATGGCAAAGTCAACGGGGTCGTGTGCCAGTGCGAGGTTGAGGTTTTCATTGATATGAAAGGCCAACTTGTAGTCAGGCAATGCCGAAACAACACCCAGGTATAGTGGGTGTTCAGCGATCTCTTGAAGCAATAGTTTTGGCATGAGGTGGGTGAATAATGTGGTGTAAAACTTTTGCAGCCTTTTCAGCTGCTTTTTTCTTGCTCGAGGCTTGACCCTCTGCCATAAGTGCTCCGTTTAAGAATACGCCAACTGTATACGAGCGGCTGTGTTGTTCACCTGCTTCTGCAAGTAGTTGGTATTCTATTTTGTTGCGCTGGTTTTGCGCCCATTCGTAAACCTCGCTCTTGTAACTGACTACTATGTCTTCCAATAATTCCAAATCCTTGGAAAAGTGTTGTTCGATAAAAGAAGTCACTTTTTTGAGTCCCAAATCCAAATAAATAGCTCCAATAAGTGCCTCTAAAGCATCCCCATAAATGTGTTCTGAGGTTTTGTTGGTGTCAATTTTAGCAATGAGCAACTTGTCTAATTTCATGGCTATTGCCAATTGGTTGAGGTTTTTTCGCGACACCAACTTGGTGCGCATCTGCGTTAAAAATCCCTCATCTTTGTTTGGGAACTTTTTATAGAGCATTTCGGCAATAACAGCACTCAAAACCGCATCACCCAAAAACTCAAGCCGTTGATTGTTGAGGGGCATACCGCTTTTTTTGGGCAATGACGCAGAGCTGTGTCGAAAAGCGAGTTGGTAGAGTAGTGGGTTTTTCGGTTTTGCAGGTAGGAGCTTAGATAATTGCAAAAAAAAGTGCCCATCTTTTTCAAGACGGGCATTGAAAATCTTTTTCAAAAAATAGATCATTCCCGCAATTACTTTAGTTTGCGGAACAATACAGAGGCGTTGTGGCCGCCAAAACCAAAAGTGTTACTCAAAGCCGCATTGACCTCACGTGTCTGCGATTTGTTTAACGTAAAGTTCAGTTTGTGATCAATTTCAGGGTCTTCTGTCTCGTGATTGATAGTGGGTGGTATCACACCATCAACAATCGACATAATGGCTGCCAGGGCTTCAATAGCACCAGCGGCACCCAATAAGTGGCCTGTCATGGATTTAGTTGAACTAATGTTGAGCTTGTAAGCGTGTTCGTTAAAAACAGCTTTAATGGCTTTTGTCTCAGCGATATCACCAAGAGGGGTTGACGTGCCGTGAACGTTGATGTAGTCCACTTCTTCGGGCTGCATGCCTGCATCCGACAAAGCGTTTTTCATCACATTAATAGCGCCCAATCCTTCGGGGTGCGGTGCTGTGAGGTGATGCGCATCAGCACTTAGTCCGCCACCTACCATTTCTGCGTAGATGGTGGCTCCGCGTTTAATGGCGTGTTCGTATTCTTCGAGAATAATGCAAGCACCTCCTTCGCCCATTACGAAACCATCGCGGTTCAAGTCAAAAGGACGTGAGGCCGTTTCTGGACTGTCGTTGCGTGTGCTCAAGGCATTCATTGCGTTGAAACCGCCAATGCCTGCTTCGGTAACAGCTGCTTCGGAGCCTCCGGTAACCATGGCGTCTACTTTGCCCAAACGGATGTAGTTATAGGCGTCAATAAGCGCATTGGTTGCAGAAGCACAAGCAGAAACTGTCGTGAAGTTGGGACCTCTCAAATTGTATTTCATACTGATATGCCCTGGGGTAATATCAGCAATCATTTTCGGGATGAAAAAGGGATTGAATCGCGGCGTGCCATCTCCTTTGGCGTAGGCCGAAGCTTCCGTCAAGAAAGTGTCCAGTCCACCGATTCCAGACCCCCAAATAACGCCTACGCGATCGGGATTAGGATTGGAGTCCATCAATTTGGAATGGGCGATAGCTTCATCAGCTACCACCATTCCAAAATGAGTTACTCTGTCCATTCTCCTTGCCTCGCGGCGATCAATGAAGGAAAGCGGATCGAAGTCTTTTACCTCACAGGCAAAGCGAGTTTTGAATTTTTCCGTATCGAATGCCGTTATCAGAGCAGCTCCGCTCTTTCCAGCTACCATATTTCTCCAAGTATCAGCCGCAGTATTACCCAAAGGTGATAACGCCCCAAAACCTGTTACAACTACTCGCTTTAATTCCATAAGGCTTTTTATTTTTTAGCTTCTTCAATGTAGGAGATTGCATGACCTACCGTTGCAATGTTTTCGGCTTGGTCATCTGGAATTTGAATGTCGAATTCTTTTTCAAACTCCATGATAAGTTCTACGGTGTCTAATGAATCAGCTCCTAAATCGTTAGTGAAGCTTGCTTCAGCAGTCACTTCATTTTCGTCAACGCCAAGCTTATCTACTATGATTGCTTTAACTCTGGCTGCAATGTCTGACATGGTTTTATCTTTTAAAATTATTACGGTGCAAAGAAAAAAAATAATTGTTTACCACAAGCAATAAATAATTTTCAGAAAATTGTTTTTGTTTTCCCTGAAAAACTATTTTTGTCGACACTTGTCAAGGACTAACAAAAAACAATGAAACGAATTGCGATCTTTGCTTCCGGTTCCGGAACTAATGCAGAAAACATTATAAACTACTTTCAAGATAGTGACCTCGCTAAGGTCATCTTGATTGTGACAAACAACAAAAATGCAGGCGTCATAGAACGCGCTCGAAACTTCGGGATAAGCTGTCAAATCTTCACCCAAGACCAGCTAGAGTCGGGAGAGGTCACCCAAAAACTTCAAGATGCGAAAATTGATTTGGTCGTTTTGGCAGGGTTCTTAAAGAAAATTCCCGCCAATATGATCGATGCATTTTATTATAATATCATCAATATTCATCCTGCGCTGTTGCCAAAATATGGCGGAATGGGAATGTACGGCATGAACGTTCACAAGGCAGTTGTGGCCAATGAAGAGGAAGAAACAGGCATTTCTATTCACTATGTAAACGACGAATATGACGAAGGAGAAATCATTTTTCAGGAATCTGTAGAGATAGATCCGGACGATTCTCCCGAAGATGTTGCCTATAAAGTCCAACAATTGGAACACAAACACTATCCTGAAGTCATCGAATGGGTGCTGAATAACCCCGTAGAATTCGAAGACGAGGAGGAAGAATAATGGCCGACAAAACCATTTATTTGTTTACCGATGGCGCAGCTAAGGGCAATCCCGGCCCTGGTGGATATGGTATCGTTTTGATACAAGGCCCACACATGAAAGAATTGTCAGCCGGTTTTCGGCTGACGACCAACAATCGCATGGAGCTGCTCGCTGTTATCGTTGGCCTCGAAACCCTAAAACGCGACGGCCTCAATGTCGTTGTGGTATCCGATTCAAAGTATGTCATCGATAGTGTCACCAAAGGTTGGGTCTTTGGTTGGGTGAAAAAAGGATTCGCCGGGAAAAAAAATGCGGACCTTTGGAAACGCTTCCTCCAAATTTACCCGAAACACTCCATCAAATGGCAGTGGGTCAAAGGCCACAATAATCACCCCCAAAACGAACGCTGCGACCAACTCGCTGTTGCCGCCGCAGCCCAAGGAAATCTGCCTCCCGACAGAGGATATGAGGCTGTTGTGGCAAGTGAAAGGGGCTTGTTTAAATAACCTGCGCTCTTCTTTGTTTGTCTATCGAGCTTGTAGCCTGTGCTGGTTTTGGCGGTTGTGGCATTTCTTATGTGCTCTATTTTGTTGCTTGTTTTGCCACATCAATCCCCTCAATCGAAACATTTCTTCTTGCTATATCTCTAATCTAACTTAAGGTCTTTGCCCAAAAGAAACAGATGTGTTGCTGATGCGGTTATCTTTGTGAAAATTGAAAAAAACACATGAAAACAAACTCAGATATCAATGCTTGGCTTTGGCATGTTGAAGCCTTGCGCCCCCAATGGCAAACACTCAGTCCTTTCCTTTTTTGTGTCCATCATTTAGATCAGTATCCTGAAGGAAACGGCAGTTTTGGTCCCAAAGCAAACCTTTCGGGGCGGCAAATGGGAATGGATTTCGGCAATATAGATGGTTTCAATATGTATCACGGCAGCAAAGTGCCGGGCTTTCCTGCTCACCCACACCGTGGGTTTGAAACTGTGACCATTGTAAAACAAGGTTACGTAGATCACGCTGATTCGCATGGCGATAGCGGAAGATATGGCATGGGCGATGTGCAGTGGATGTCTGCCGGCTCCGGATTGAATCACAGCGAAATGTTCCCTCTTTTTGATGAGAAGGGGCCCAATACACTGGAGCTTTTTCAAATTTGGCTGAATTTGCCCCGAAAAGACAAGTTTACCAAACCGACCTTCAAAATGCTTTGGGAGCAGCATATTCCTAAGGTGGCTTTGCCCAATAACTCAGGTAGTGCAACTGTTTACGCAGGTAGCTATTTAGGAGCTGAGGCGCCCAAACCGTTGGCGTCTTCTTGGGCATTCGCCGAGGAGCATTATGTTACCGTCATTGATTTTGACATAAATGAAGGCGGGTTGGCTGTTATTCCAGCAAGCGTCGCTGGCGTAAACAGAGCCTTGTTCGTGTATTCAGAAACCCCCTTCCAACTCAATGGCGAGCGGCTTCCACCAAAGCATCGTATTGTCATCAATCCAGAGGCGGAACTCACCCTTGTCGGTACTGAAGGTGCAGTGAAGGTGCTGTTGTTGCAAGGAATGCCCATAGACGAACCCGTTGTGCAACACGGACCGTTTGTGATGACAACGCAAGATGAAATACAACAAACTTTTGAAGATTACCAGCGCACGCAGTTTGGCGGCTGGCCGTGGTCGTCCA
>JAIULY010000072.1 GCA_022565875.1 Schleiferiaceae bacterium
CCGAATTTATCCCTTTCTTAAACCCTATTAACTTGGTTATTGGTCATCTTCTGCAACAAAAACAATCCCGAAGGGATTGCATGTTTATAGAAAATGAGTGACACAAATGGAATCGCGGACCCGAGGGGGGCGTATCTCTTGGGGATATTGTGTGATTTCACAACCTATTGTGCGAAGATTTGATGCTTGGTTATTCCAGAACATCTTGACCCACCTTTTACATTACCTACAGGAAATTGTATATTCATTGAAAAACTATGCCTACAATAAAAAAAGATTCCTTCATCCGTGCAATGAAAAAACACCCATAAAAAAAGCCGCTTCTAAAGAAGCGGCTTATAACAAAGCAAGTGTTTCTCAATGCTTACTCAACAACTTTCACCCAAAGGCTTCCGTTGTAAGTACCATTGATATTGCTATTTTTCGCGTTGTTGGCATCGCGATAGCTATCGTACTTAAACAAGTACACATAGAACATATTGTTGCTTGGGTCGCGGAAGTAAGCGGCATCAAAACCTTGATTTTCCACTTTCTGTACTTGACGCTGTGCATTGCTCTCGCTACCAAATACGCCAGCTACCACGTAGTAACCTTTAGATCCAGGCTGAACTTGTGAGGCGGGTACACCTGCGCCGCTACCTGTGGCTTGACGTGTTTGTGTTTGTTGGCCAGCGCCAGTTTGTTGACCACTGGTACCTGTTTGAGTGCCTTGCCCAGCTGTTTGTTGCTGACCCGCTCCACGTTGTTGTTGCTGTCTACCTTGTCCTGTTTGACCGCCTGTTTGCTGTCCTTGGCGTTGGCCTGCTTGTTGACCACTAGCGGCCTCATTGGCTTCGGCGATTTTTTTAGCCTCTGCTTCCATCGCTGTTTTCATTTCGCGGCGCAAATCGTCTTTCAACTCCTCAACACGAGCTTCCCACTCACCGTCAAAGTTTTCACGTTGCTTACGTTGATCAGCCTTAAGCTTCTTGATTTCGTTTTCCATGCGCTCGTTGGCCTTGTTATTACCAAAGCGATAAGTCAACATAATTTCGTTGGTAGCTCCCAATGCCGATGAGAATGTGTTTGTACTGTATTCATAAGAATACCCAAAAGTTACATATTCATTCAAATGAAAACCAATATTTCCAACAGCTCCATAATCAGAGCGGTATGCTCCTCCAATATAACCAATTCCTGCAATATTGAGCATCATCCCACCATCAATTTGCAAAGGAACATTAGGTTCTGCAACACGCAACAAAATATAGGGCGATAGTACCACTTTATCATTATTGAATTTAAAGTCATAAGAGGTGTTCGCCATAAAGTGACGTATTAATCCGTAGCTAACCGTGATGTTTTCGCTTTGACTAAAATTTATTGGGGAGGAAATCAAGTTGACAGCTGAAGCTCCAATGGTAAAGTTTTCAATCTTTAAATTTACACCAAAGTTGCCGTCAAAAGCTCCACCATTTTCTAGGTTATAGAAAGTTATTGGGTCTGCATTATTTTCCAATCTCATGGCCTCCGTATTGATAGAATTCCGCAAGTACCCCGCAGACAAACCAAAGCTCAATTTAGATTTGCCCGTCAACTTTACGTGATAGGCATAAGAACCGTACACCCCAGAGTTTGTGAGAATGTTTGTGTTATCTGTAAAACCATACACGCTCCAACCTACTTTGTCGTCATTTAGTGCACCATTGACACCAAACGCGGTTGTTTGTGGAGCATCTGGTAATTTGGTCCACTGCCTGCGATGCAAAACGGTAGCTTCAGTAACTCCAGAGGCACCTGATGCGGCGGGATTGAAAAAATAGGGGGTAAAAAAATTGCTACTGTACAGAGGTGTCTGCTGTGCCTGAACGGCAAAGCAACCCATAAAAGCTAGCAACGAACTATATATTGATATTTTTTTCATCTTCAAAGTTTTAATTCAAGAACAATAAAATGGCAAGGGATTTCAAAGCTATCCCTTGCGTCATCGTGTTGTTATTTCCTGTTGCGCATTATGGTTATAGCTCCTTTTAGTCTGACAACTTCATCGCATTGAAGGATGTAGTAATACGTTCCATCAGGAAGTTCATCACCACCTGAAGTTGTTCCGCCCCAGTTATTTTGATAATTGGTGGAGAAGTACACTTCTTTTCCCCATCTGTTTAAAATGGTTAGCTCACATACATCTATACCTATCACTTCTGCGATATTCCAAACATCATTCATCCCATCACCATTTGGTGTGATAACATTCATGACATTTGAAAAAGGAGCATTTGAATTGGTATCCACGATAAATACGCGCATCGAGTCGATGGCGAAACAGCCATTGCCATCCATTACCATCAAATAATAGGTAGTCGTATCATCTGTAGGTTCTGTAAGTGTAGTGGCAGCGTTTGGATTACTAAAGGTAACCGGACGATCGGCCCACCAGCGGAAACCCGAACCACCTGATCCGTTCAACTCAACCGTAGTGCCGGGGACCACCGTTTGATCAGGGCCAGCGTTTGCTGTTGTAGTGAAAGGTATAACATAAATGGTATCAAAATTATCACAACCATTTATCCCCACTCCGCGCACCACATACATACCTGGAGAGGTAGCAAAAAAAGCACTGGACAAACCTATACCGCCATTCCAAGAATACTGCAAAGCAGTACCTCCTGCTGTGAGTAATACAGAATCTCCCGGGCAAATACCTAGCGTATCCCCTTGCGTAATATTCACATTGGGTTTAGGAATAAAATTAACTTGAAGATCGTTGGTCACCACTTCGCAGGCGCCTAAAGTGATTCGAGCTCTAAAGAGTGCCGTGTCGTTTACTAATGAGGTGTCCACCAATAACCCTGGCAACACATTCATCAAGGGCTGAAAAGGTGTTCCGGCGGGGAAAGAAACTTCCCAAGCGTAGGTCCAATTGGGGTTGATGGTGTCTACGGCCAGAATTACGCTGTCCTCAAAACACAAGTTCAAACTTGGTGCGGGACCGCCTGGAATCGCTACTGGAATTAAATTGATGGCGGGCAAGGAGTCCACAAATACATAATAATCATTAGACTCACCGATACATCCACCAGTAGTTTCTGTGATAATCAACGAATAACGACCAGCAGTGGTAATCTCAATAGTGCGGTTGGTGTCCGTAGGTAATGGATACGCTACAGGAAGACCACCAGCGCCAATAGAATCGGTAAACCACTGATAAGCAAAATTTTGATTAGGACCAGGAGCCGGGCCATCAACGAAAGCTGTAGATCCTGCGCACATTCTGAGGGAGTCTGGACTGAGTATATCAATACCTGGCCCTGGTTGTGCCGTCAAATCGTTTGGTACCGTTAACATGTTAACAATAAGCCCTAAACTCTGAGAGTTACAAAGCCCTAAAGTCACCTCAAGGCTATAAGACCCTGTACCTGTTACGAGTAATGAGTCATTCGTCTCTCCTGGAATCGCGGTGCCATTTAAAAACCACTGGTACCCGTGAGTTTCGCCAAGTGGCGGTGGTGGACCAACTAAAAATGCTGTACTATCCGCGCAGAACGTGTGTACACCATTAATTAAGAAGGTATTAAATACCGTGATAGTTGTGGAAGGCTTACGACCTACAATGATATTACAAATCGTATCGCCAACTAGTATGGGGTCTGTAGAAACCACTCGAATACAATATCCCCCTTGAGGCGTAGTGGCTGGCATATCACAAGTAATGGAATAACTGCCTGGACTAATAGCTGTCAATGGAGTTTGCTCGATGAAGTTTCCACTGAATACACCCGCACTATTTGACAGTTCTACGCGAAAGGTGTTACCCACATTGAAGAGTTGGGTAACAGAAAACGTAACATTAAATTCGTCGTCTTGACAGAGCTGTGATGGTGAATTGGTATTGGTTATCTGTGCATAAGCTCCGGTGAAGCCCAGGAAAATTGCTACCAATGTCACTCTAAGTAAGTGTGTTTGCATAGTGAATAATTTCATTTTGAAAGTTGGCGCAAGTTAAAAAAATAATGCTCTGATTGTTTTACATTTATTAATTCCCTCATTTTAGTTATTCACCGATGCTTTTCACCTTTTTAACGTACCTTTCGCCTCCTATTTTTTGACGATAATGAACAGGAGAATTCACGCTTTTTTATGTGCTTTCAATGGCTGGTTGCTCTTTTTTAAAGAGGGGGTACACCCTAAGATTCATTTATTTGCCGCTATAGTTGTCGTCATTTTAGGTTTCACTTTTCAATTGTCGGTTGAGGAATGGCTTTTTATCAGTATTGCTATTACTATGGTAATGGTAACTGAAATGTTGAATTCTGCAGTCGAAAAACTCTGTGATGTACTGCATCCCGAAAAGCATCCTACCATCAAATTTGTGAAGGATGTTGCGGCGGGGGCTGTTTTATTGGCCGCTTTTGCCGCAATGGCTATTGGATTACTTATATTTTTACCAAAACTTTTTTAAACGTATGACGCAACCTGCTGCTGATGGCTTTCTACAGGCTATTCAAGAAATATTAGAAGCAAAAACAGAAGCGAAAACAGAAAAAGTAATGCTGTACATGCAGCAAAACATCCCGGGATACGATTGGGTGGGTATTTATCTTATGCATATCTCTTCTCAAATGTTACACCTAGGTCCTTTTGCTGGCGCACCCACTGAGCACACGCAAATCCCTTTTGGAAAGGGCATCTGCGGACAAGTTGCGGCTTCCGGTAAAAGCTACCTCTCCAATGATGTAGCTGCTGAAGAAAACTATATCGCTTGCAGTATTACTACAAAATCGGAATTGGTGGTACCTGTTTATTCTGGAGATTTACTAATCGCGCAAATCGACATCGACTCGCATACTGCTGCAAATTTCAATGCTGTGGACGAGGCATTCTTGTTGCAATTGGGAGCATGGCTTGCACCACAGTTGTTGCACGATTACAACACCTTAAACAAAACTAACTAAACAGCCAGCAGTTTTTTGGCGGCGGCTGCAAGGGTAGACTCCTTCTTTGCAAAACAAAATCGCAGGACTTTGTGGTCAGGATCGGCATGATAAAACACGCTCATGGGTATGCTGGCCACGCCATGCTCCTTGGTCAATCGCTCTGCAAAGTCGATATCGTTTTCTGATGATATAGCAGAGTAATCTAAGAGCTGAAAATACCCACCTGAACTGGGCAAAACTTTGAAGCGACTGCCGGCTAACTGTTCTAAGAAGAAATTGCGCTTGGCTTCGAAAAAAGCGGGTAACTGATGCAGTTGGGTTGTTTGCATGTGTTTTGCAAGGCCAAATTGAGCCGCTGAATTCACAGAAAACACTTGATATTGGTGCACTTTGCGGAATTCCTCCATCATTTCAGCTGGGGCTAATGCATACCCAACTTTCCATCCTGTTACATGAAAGGTTTTCCCAAAACTTCCCACAATAATGGATTGCTTGGCTAACTCGGGATAATTGGCAACACTCAAGGGCGCGCCCCCAAATACGATGTGCCTGTAGACTTCATCACTCAATACAATGATATTGCTACCCGTAATGATGCGCTGCAGGCGTTCAAAATCTTCTGGTTTTAAGGTGGTACCTGATGGGTTGTGCGGCGTATTGATAATTAACATTCTCGTGCGATGGTTGATCAACTTCACCACCAAATCCCAAGGCACAGAATAATCGGGATAGGTCAATTGCACATAAACTGGCTTGGCGCCAACCAACTCTACGATAGGCGCATAGCAATCATAGGCGGGGGTAAATATAATCACTTCGTCTTCTTCCCGCACTATGGTGTGAATGGCCGTGCTGATGGCTTGTGTAGCGCCCGCAGTAATGGTGATTTCCCGCTCCGGATCAAATGCCGCCCCGTGCATACTTTGAAACTCGCTGGCCAACAACTGCCGCAAATGCAGATTGCCAGCCATAGGAGCATATTGGTTGTGTCCGCCTTGAAGGCCTTCTTGCACAGCTTCCAATAATTTTGGGTCAGGGTCAAAATCTGGAAATCCTTGTGAAAGGTTGATGGCACCATGTGCTTTGGCCAACGCCGACATTTTGGTAAATATAGTGGTGCCTACTCGTGGCAATTTTGATCGCAAAGTGGCAGAAAAGTCCATAGTTTTGTTTTTGGTTGTTGTTATAATGTCGCAAGGTAGTACAAATGGACGCATACTTATTACTGTCCTCTTCCCCTACCCGAACATCAAACGACTGCCGACACCGATTTATTGGCAAACGCATTAATCCAATTCCCTAACAGCTGCGCCCAATCGTCGCGATCATTTAAACAGGGGATCATGTGGAAGTCACCGCCGCCGGCCTCATGGAAAATCTCTTTCCCTTCTTCTGCAATTTCTTCCAATGTTTCCAAACAGTCGGAAACAAATGCCGGGCAAGCGATGGCTAATTTTTTCATGCCAATTTCACCAAAACTCTTTATCGTTTTATCTGTGAATGGCGTCAGCCATGGGTCAATTCCCAAGCGCGATTGAAAAGTTACTGAGTATTGATCTGGCGCAAGTCCCAATTTTTGCGCAACTAAATCTGTCGTAATGAAGCACTGATGGCGATAGCAAAACGCGTGAGCAGGCGATTTCACGCGGCAACAATTCCCGGTTTTAAAACAATGCTTTCCCGTGATATCCGATTTTTTGATGTGGCGCTCAGGTACTCCGTGATAACTAAAGAGCACGTGATCTACATCTGCGGCAATGTGCTCGCGCATGCTTTCTGCCAAGATAGCGATATAATCAGGGTGATTGTAGAAGGGCGGTAACTGTGCAATCTTTAAAGAAGGAAAATGCGCTGTCACCACTTCGTTTACCTTTTCCATCACCGTCTCCACAGTGGACATCGCAAACTGTGGGTATAAAGGAATCACAAACACCTCTTCTAATGCTGGATTTTCTGCAACCAACTTTTCTATTCCTGCATGAATCGATGGATTGCCATACCGCATGGCCAATGCTGTGGGGATTTCAGATTTGGCACTCACTTTTTCGTGCAACCGTTGGGACAACACAATTAATGGAGAGCCCTCATCCCACCAAATACTTTGGTAGGCTGCTGCTGATTTTTTAGGTCGCGTATTTAATATGATACCTTGAACCAATAATTTTCGCGCTAGAGGATTGAGGTCTATAACGCGTTCGTCCATTAAAAACTCATCCAAATAACGGCGAACATCTTTAGGGTCTGTGCTGTCGGGCGAACCCAAGTTGATCAATAGGGCGGCTTTTTTACTCATCGGTTTGAAATGTATTTTTTTGGGGTAACCCCAAATTTCTTTTTAAAAGCGGTTATATAATGACTGGGATTGGAATACCCCAAACTGAATGCTACTTCATTTACTTGATATTTCCCGCTATCCAACATGGCGCGTGAATTTTCTAATTTGTAATCCAACAAATAACCGAACACAGTGTTCCCGTAAATTTCTTTAAAACCTGTTTTTAATCGGTATTCATTTACCCCCACCTGCCGTGCTAGTTCTTTTAGACTTGGCGGATGATTGGGGTCTTTGAGCAAAGCATCTTTTGCGGCTTTGATTTTTCGCACTTGGTCTTCGTCCTTCAAAAAAGGGCAACTTTCCATGTCGCTTTCAGATTCATGGGAGAAGTACAGCCCAAAAATTTCGTATACCTTGCCTTTAAAGTAGACCTTCTGCGCGTGCTCACTCAGTTGTACAGAAAACATTTGATTGAGCGGCGCCAACAGTTTACCATCAATCGGTCGCTCTTCGTAAAACTTTCGATTGATGTTTTCATTCGATAAAAAAGCTAACTCGGGCGTATTTTCCAAAAACAATTGGTGCAACTTGCTGATGGATGATTTCAAGGCAATCCATTTCACCCCTGAGGCAAACAACAGCGCCACAGGCGCATCTTTCTCTGGATTGTAATAGAAAAAATTATTGCCTTTACTTAGGGCTTTGGTATAATGCGGTGAAAATGCGAATGCAACACTTCCTTCCAAGCAGAAAAAAAAGTAGATAAAACCCTTTTCCAAATTCATGGAACGCTCTTGTCCTTCTGCCTCTGTGGCGATGCGCAACAATTGCAAGTCGTCATCCAGTGCAAAAAACTCAGCGCTACTTTTAGCGGTATTTTTCAAATTATTATTTTCTTTTACAGGCATTAAAATACTGCATATTGTGATGAATGTCATTTTAAAGACTTGGTAAAACCCCAATATTTGCAGCGTATAATCAACAAACCGCAAAAGTACACTGTTAGTTTTGGAGTAGCGCATTACCGCGAAACTTTTATTACTTCTAGAGGTATTTTTAGAATTACACGGGTTCTAAATTTGCACCATTACTATAAAAAACATGAGTGAGCTAAAATTCTCGCATTCCTTTTTATCCGATTTCCACTTGGTAGGCATCAGCTATGAGACCGCTGACGTGCAGACCAGAGAAAAATATAGCGTCCCAAGCACTGAACAAGAAGGTTTTATGACCTACTTGATGTCGGAGGGCGTATCCAACGGTATGATCATCAGTACCTGCAACCGCACAGAACTCTACTGCTTCACCCCCGATGTCAACCGAGCTGTTGCTGGGTTTGTCAATCGCTCAAAAGGCAATCTTCAAGAATTTCGACAAGTGGGCTTCGTCAAAACAGGCAAGCAAGCCTTGGAGCATTTACTCCGCGTTTGCGCTGGGTTGGAGTCGCAAATCCCTGGAGATTTCGAAATTGTAGGGCAAGCCAAAAAAGCTTTTGTGTTGGCCAAAAAAGTGGGGTTTGCCAATGGTATTCTCGAACGGATGGTCAATACCGCAGTGCATGGTAGCAAACGCGTGAAAAACGAAACGGGTTTTTCCTCTGGGGCTAGTTCTGTTTCCTATGCTACAGTTCGTTACATCCGAGATACTTTTACCGCAACTGCAAAAGTATTGGTTTACGGTCTTGGAGAAATTGGAAAAGTTACGTTAGAAAATTTACTCAAACACTACCCGGCACAGCAAATAAGTGTTGCCAACAGAAATGAAGAAAAAGCTCGCGAATTTGCTGAAAAGTATGCCGTTACACACGTATCAACTGAAGCTTTTGCGTCGAAGGAAGTAGATTTTGATATTTTGGTAGTGGCCACAGGTGCCGCTGCGCCCATTTTTTTTGAAGAACACTTTACCACTTCTCAACCTCAAACCATCATAGACCTATCCGTACCGTCCAATGTTAGCGCCGGGGTTAGCCACCTGCCCAACATTACACTGGTAGATGTAGACCAATTGTCGCAAATCACCATGAGCAATATTGAGAGACGCCGCGCTTTTATTCCACAAGTAGAGGCAATCGTATTCGATGTATTGGCCGACTTTTTCAAGTGGTACCACAACAGAATGCTTGTGCCGCTGGTAGAACAAATGAAGACCGAGTTGCAATTGTACTTCAATGAAATGGAATTGAGTGGCAATATCATGGCTCAGCAAGAATTAGCACAACGCATTGTGAATCGGTTGGCTGGGGAAATTTTCAATAGTGGTAAAATGGGTATGCAAGCCTGTCCTGTTATGATGCAGGCTTTTAAAAAGCGCTTTGAATTTGAACTGACCAACAACGCATGAGCACCATACGAATTGGTACACGCGACTCCGAACTAGCCCTTTGGCAGGCAAATTGGGTAGCCGAAAAACTACAGCAAATCGGCGTGACTACTGAATTGGTTCTCGTAAAAGCTACGGGCGACCTCAATACCACTACCCCACTCCATCAAATGGGTGGCACAGGATTGTTTACCAAAGTATTAGACGAGGCATTGCTAAACAATCAAGTAGACATTGCTGTACATTCACTCAAAGATTACCCAACGGTTGCACCAATAGGATTGACCATTGGAGCAGTGCTCGAACGCGCTAACCCGTTTGATATTTTGGTGCCAAAAACATCTACAGCCTTTCTAAATTCTAGCAATGGAATAGCGACCATCGCCACGGGCAGCATTCGCCGAAGAGCGCAATGGAACTTTCGCTTCCCCAACCACAAGATGGAAAACCTCAGAGGGAATGTCAATACGCGGTTGCAAAAACTACAAGACAACGCTTGGGACGGTGCCATTTTTGCCGCGGCAGGCCTAGAACGGATTCATAAAAGACCGGATACAGCGCTTACCTTAGATTGGATGACTCCTGCTCCAGCACAAGGAATTGTTGCGGTGGGCTGTCGACAAAGTGACGCTAGCCTACTTGAAGTGTTACATCAAATAAACGACACTATCGCCCACATTCAATCCACTGTAGAACGTCAATTTCTAAATACATTAGAAGGCGGTTGTTCGGCGCCAATTGGGGCGTTATTACAGCGCGATGCCAACGGCTTTCACTTCAAAGGGGTGCTTTCAGCCATTGATGGAAGCGCACAAATTGAAGTAACCGGAAACTGTACCGCTTCCAATTATCAACATTTTGGCAAGGCCATGGCACACGAATGCCTAGCAAAAGGCGGCGAAGCCATCATGAAAACCATTCGACATGCCGGGTTGTAAGGTTTGGGTGCCAAAACCCTTAACCACTAGCCAACAGGAATTGGCCGCCTCGCTCCACTTTTCGGTGTGGGATCAATCCGCTATTGCCTATCACGCCATCTTTGACCGCAAGGATGTGGAAAGTGCCATGAACAATGCCAACATTTGGATTTTCACCAGCAGCAGTGGCGTTTTATTTATGAAAGACTTGCTAGAACACTTCCCAAATAAAACCACCCATCGCTTGTATGTTGTGGGCGAAACAACCCAAAAAGCTTTGGAAGCCTTAGGTTATTGCATCACTGCAACAGCGGATTTTGCAGCGGATTTGTGGTTGTCATTGGAGCAGGTGCAGGATAAAGCGACTGCTTTTTTTTGCAATGCCAAGCGCATGGATTTTTTTCCATTGGTCTATGCTGACAAAACCACATTTCGCGAAGTGCCCATCTACGACGGGGCACCAATAACCGACCTAACCCTGCCGAAAGACTTAGAATACATCGTAGCACTGAGTCCCAAAACTATGCAAGCGATTTACCAAATTGACCTGCGATTGAAAAACCTTCCAGTGATTTCCATTGGAAAAACCACCACCACTTGGTTGATCGAAAATGGCATAACACCTCTAGCCACCTGCGAGCAACCGAGTATTGAGAATTGCTTATTAGAACTAAAAAAACAACTGAGACATGGCGTTAAAAAATGATTTATTCCTTCGCGCATTGCGCGGTGAGCACGTAGAGCGACCACCCGTTTGGATGATGCGTCAAGCCGGACGCTACTTGCCCGATTTCATGAAGCTAAAGGCAAAGTATCCATTTTTTGAGCGCGTACAAAACCCTGAATTGGCCACTGAAATTACAATAATGCCCATTCATCAAGTGGGTGTAGATGCAGCCATTTTGTTTTCCGATATTCTTGTTATACCGCAAGCTATGGGTATTGATGTGCAAATGATTCCCGGCAAGGGTCCCGTTATCCCCGACCCCATTCGCACAGGAAAAGCCATTGAAGCACTCAACACTGCTGATGCAGCACAGCACTTGGATTATGTGATGAAAGCCATCAAGTTGACCAAAGAAGCTCTGAATGACGAAGTACCATTGATCGGATTTGCAGGCTCACCTTGGACCTTGCTGTGTTATGCGGTAGAAGGCGGAGGCAGCAAGGATTTTTCATTGGCCAAGTCCTTTTGCTTTCAACATCCCGAGTGGGCGCATTTGTTGTTGACAAAAATCACAGACATTACCATAGACTACTTGCGCGAAAAGGTAAAAGCCGGTGTGGATGCGGTTCAAATTTTTGATTCGTGGGGCGGCATGCTCGGTCCAGACGACTATAAAATATTCTCACAGCCCTACATCGAGCGTATTGTAACCGCATTGAAAGACGAAGCACCCGTTATAGTTTTTGGTAAAGGTTGTTGGTATGCTTTAGCAGACTACAGTAAATCCGGGGCGTCAGCACTAGGAGTAGATTGGACATTGTCACCCGAAATGGCACGCAAACTGAGCGGTGGTGAAATCACGCTACAAGGCAATTTTGACCCCAGCCGCTTGTTGGCCCCCATTCCTGAAATTGAGCGGATGGCTTTAGAAATGGTGAAAGGGTTTGGTTACCAGAAATACATCGCCAATTTGGGACACGGTATTTTGCCACATGTGCCTGTGGATCATGCAAAAGCATTTGTAAACACCATCAAAAACTTGGGCTAGTGTCGAAACAAAAAGAGCAATTCACCACATTCATACACGAATTACAAGACCGCATTTGCGCTGCATTGGAAAAAGTAGATGGCGGCGGTAAGTTTGTGGAAGACGCTTGGGAACGTCCAGGCGGTGGTGGCGGTAAAACGCGCATTCTGCGAAACGGAACCGTTATCGAAAAGGGCGGCGTGAACACCTCTGTTGTTTACGGAGAGTTGCCCCAACTCATGCAAGAGCGGTTGAACGCCAGTGAGGCACAGTTTTTTGCTTGTGGTATTTCATTGGTCATTCACCCCAAAAACCCGATGGTGCCCACTGTGCATGCCAATTTTCGGTTTTTTGAATTGTATGATGAAAATGGCGATGTAAAAGACGCTTGGTTTGGCGGAGGCGCCGATTTGACGCCCTACTATTTGTTTGAAGAAGACGCTGTGCACTTCCATCAGACCCTAAAAAGCGCTTGCGATCCGTTTGGGGAGGAATTGTATCCGAACTATAAAAAAGAGTGCGATACCTATTTCCGCAATACCCATCGCGATGAATCGCGGGGTATTGGCGGCGTGTTTTTCGACTATTTAAAAGCAGATGAACAACACACTTTAGACGATTGGATGGCCTTTACCACCGCAGTAGGTGACAGTTTTATCCAGGCGTATTGCCCCATAGTAGCGCGCCGCAAAGCACTGCCCTACAACCAGCGCGCACTAGATTGGCAAGGCATCCGCAGAGGGCGTTATGTAGAATTCAATTTGATACACGATCGTGGCACCCTATTCGGACTAAAAACCAACGGCAGAATCGAATCCATTTTGATGAGCCTACCCGCCACTGCCAGTTGGGAGTACAACCACCACCCAGAGGAAGGCTCCCCAGAAGCGCAATTGTTGGAGGTGTTGGTAACGCCGAGAGATTGGGTGTAAGTTTTGGGCAATTTTTCCTTCGCGTCATTCTTTTCTCAAATCCCAGATTTGAGAGGCATTGGTGAAAATTGAATGGGTTTGAACCTTTTTATTCTCTAGTTGAATGATCCAGAAATCTTCCATTTCATATGGGAGCAAGTCGTCATAATTTTGATCTGCTATACAGATGATGTTAGTTGAAAGAGAATCTAATTTAGAGGAGTTGATAGCGTACATTGACAACACTTCTTTGCTATACAAGAAAAAAACATTTTCC
>JAIULY010000073.1 GCA_022565875.1 Schleiferiaceae bacterium
ACAACTTTTCACCTTCAACATGCAATCTTCACGTTCCACACAACTAATTTTTTTACTTTTGGCACCAAAGCTACTGCTAATGACTTTTGAGGAATTTAAAGCACTCCCAGTATTGATGTTTAACATGTCCCGTTGGGACGGTCCTATTTCTTCTGCTAGCCTCTCGTTGGCTAAAGTGATGGGAAAAACAAATGACGTGTACTACTTTGATTACCCCTACACGTTTAAAGACGTTAAAAACGAAAAACACATGCCCTCAGTCCAATGGCGGTTGCCGGCGTTGTTGAAAGGAAAATTGCTGATTACCAAAGTAACCCCAGGGCCAGCGCAGCTTTTTGGCGTTACACCACAGGCTGTGCTACCCATCAATTGGCTGCCTAAAGGTTGGTGGTATGAAAAGGCCAATCATTGGAATAATCTTCGGCTAGCAAAAGCTATTAACCAAGTCTTGCAAGCCAAAAACATCAAAGAATACATCCTCTTCAACAGCTTTATTCCTTCTTACCTTCAAGACCCTAAAAAAGTAAACCTTCACCCTACCCTCTTCGCCTATCACAGTCGCGATAACATTCGTGTTTTGGACCCTTACACCGCCAAGCACGGCACATACCTCGAACGGCGAACAGTGAAAAATGCTGACTTGGCCATGGGTACGGCTTCTCACTTGTGCGAACAACTCAGTAAAGAAACAGGCGTACCCGTGTTGCCTTTGCCTAATGCAGCTGATGTAAATCTATTTGCCAATGCATTAGACCCTAACATATCCGTACCAAAAGAATTACAAAACTTGCCAAAGCCCATTGTTGGCTATACCGGAAATCTTTGTCAGCGTATTGATTACGAAGCACTTTGGCATATTGGCCGCAACAATCCTGAAATGAGCTTTGTGTTTGTTGGCCCGCGCAACGATGACAAACACAGTCCCTATGATTTAAACAGTTTGCCCAACTTCCATTTTCTCGGGCCACGTAACATCACCGAACTGCCTGCCTACCTAAAGGGTTTTGATGCTACCATCATCCCGTTCAAATGCAATGAACTCACAAAGGGAATTTATCCGTTGAAAATCAACGAATACCTAGCAGCGGGGAAAGCGGTGGTGGCAACGCCTTTTTCTAAAGATATCCAATCCTTTGGCGATGTAATAACTTTGGCAGACGGGCCAGAAGCATTTGATGCAGCCTTGCATAGCGCACTGGAAAACGCGCATGACGAAAAAGCCATAGTAATGCGCAATCAACGCGCAGCAGAAAATAGTTGGGAGGCCCGTACGGAGCAATTCTGGGAAATGGCTTGGGAAGTTTTTAAGAAAAAATAAATTCGCGATGATACTTATATTTTGGATTAGTCTGTTTGTTGTTTTCTATGCCTTCTTAGGATATGGAATCGTGATTTTTATTTTGGCAAAACTTAAAAATAAATCCAACACACCTTTGGGCCAAGAGGAGCTCTACCCTACTTTAACGCTTGTTGTCCCGTGTTTTAATGAGCGGGACTACATTCTTGATAAAATTGAAAACTCATTGCAGCTTCTCTATCCCAAAGACAAACTAGATATCATTTTTATATCGGACGGTAGCGATGATGGTACTGATGCACTAGTGGCGCAACATGGAGGCGTCATTGCCATGCACCGCCCTGAAAGACGCGGAAAAGCTGCTGCGATGAATCGTGCGGTTCCCGAAGCAAAAGGAGAAATTCTCGTTTTTTGCGATGCGAATACCGAGCTCAATAAGGATGCACTCCTGCTGATTGCCGCACGCTATCAAGATGCAACGGTTGGTGCCGTGGCCGGGGAGAAACGCATTCTACAAAGTGATACTTCTGATGCAAGCGAGGCCGGGGAAGGCTTCTATTGGCGCTATGAGTCAGCATTGAAAAAGTGGGACGCCGAATTTTACTCTATCGTTGGGGCTGCTGGCGAATTGTTCTCTTGCCGCAAAAACTTATACGAAGAATTACCTTCAGACTCCATTCTCGATGACTTTATGTTGAGTATGCGAATTGCCGAAAAGGGATTCCGCGTGGTGTATGAGCCCGGCGCTACAGCCACAGAAACAGCTTCCGCCAATGTGGACGAAGAAATGAAACGAAAAATCCGCATCGCCGCCGGAGGTTGGCAAAGTGTCTCTCGATTGAAAAGAGCCATAAACCCCTTCCACAACTTTAAACTTTGGTTTCAATATATCTCGCATCGCGTTTTGCGATGGACGGTGACACCGTTTTTGCTGCTTTTCGTTTTTGTTAGCAATCACTTTATCACCAACGCTTCGCCTATTTATCTTTGGCTGTTGATAGGTCAGTATCTTTTTTATAGCTTTGCGCTAATAGGTTTTCTATTGGAACGGCGGCGTATAAAATTTAAACCCTTTTTTATTCCTTATTACTTTGTGGTAATGAATTATTGTGCATTGGCAGGGTTTTTTAGGTTTATAAAAGGTCAACAAAAAGCTACTTGGGAGCGAAGTATACGCGCAGCTAAAAAGTAATATATGATTTTTTTACGGGGGATTGTGCTACTTCTCTTTGGAGTGGTTTATTGTTTTTTTGCAAGTGCCGCCACGCATCCTGTGTCACTAACAACGACAATCGTGGATGGACTAACATTTGGAGGTGGCGTAGCGCCGGGGGATACCTTAATGATTGAAGGGCCTATTCGAGAACACCTTATTTTACGAAACCTACAAGGTACAGCAACCCAACCTATTGTTATTACCAAGCCTACGTATCTGGAAGCAGTATCCATATCCAGCAACATCCATTATGCCGTCTCTATCCAAAACTGTCAGCACTTTATTTTTACAGGAAAAACTACCCTCTCTGATAAAGGATTTATAATTAGAGCTCCTACCGGTGTAGGAATGGGCGTTGGTGCGGGTTCTGGAAACTATGTTATCGAGTCTGTAATATTTTCCACCACGGATGGACCAGCCCTTTTAGCAAAAACAGACCCCGATTGCAGTTGGCAATACGACCGCAATCATTTCACACAGGGGAAAACCGTGGTACGAGATTGTTCGTTTAACCAAAGCGGCACGGAAGCAATTTATATTGGCAGTACAGCCTTTAACGGGCAAACTATAAATTGTAATGGCAAAGACACCCTGCTTTTACCCCACTTGATTGATACCGTTTTGGTCTACAACAATTATATCATTAATTGTGGTTGGGACGGCATCCAAGTAAGTAGTAGCAGACACGTAGCAATTCATAACAACGAAATTGTGCAAGCTTCTACCAAAAAGGAACCGTGGCAAAAAAATGGCATCATCATGGGAGGCGGAAGCGCCGGATTGGTCTATAACAATCAAATTATTCGTCCATTTGGCACAGGCATAGCAAACTTCACTTCTGGCCCAGTCTACTATTTTAATAATGTTATTTCAAATGAATGGCAACCTAACCATTCAGCGTCTGAATCTGATTATGGCTTTTATATTGATTCGGGTAGAAATCCATCTGATACAGGTTATGTAGCTGTTTTTAATAATTTGGTTTTGCGCCCTCAAAAATATGGATTTCGAGTAGTCAACCCAAATGTGGGGCAAAGGGATAGCGTAATAAATAACATTTTGATTGGTGGCAACCTCTCCCAAACAGCAGCCTACAACTTCCAAAATGCCGCGAATGTAGTTTCAGAAAAGAACCTCAACTTTAAAGATTTAGGTTGTTTTTCTGATGGTATCGTCCCAATTCTAAGGGACGAACTACCTCAATATGCCACAGTTCCCAATCAAGGGATACTGTTGCCCGCCATTCTACCCTACCCCGATTTTTTTGGTAATCCCAGATGGTTTGGGGCTTCTATGGATATTGGCCCCGTGGAAACGCAAGAGGATGTTGGTCTCGGTATTCCAATATGGAATGAGGGCCTCCATATTTTCCCCAATCCTGTTGTAGAAGGCTTTCAATTTTTTACCCCTATTTCTTCCACAACGTGCAGAAAAGCCTTAGCCACCTTGACCTTACATGCTCTAGACGGAACTTTAAGTTGGCAAGACGAACAAATTTTTGAGCCGGGCATTCTCTATAAGTGGGAACGAACTCCCAATATTAGTTCGGGGTTCTATATCTTTACCATCGAAACCCAAAGTTATAGACACAGCGCTAAAGTGCTGATAAAAAACGACTAAACATGCGTTGCATTATCCATAAAAGTACCGATCCGTATTTTAATATTGCCACTGACGAATATATTTTTCGTCACATCAAAGAAGACTGCTTTATGCTTTGGCAAAATGACAATGCAATTATTGTCGGCAAGCATCAAAATACTCTTTCAGAAATCAATGTGGAATACGTCGAGCAAAAAGGCATTCATGTAGTCCGTCGATTGAGTGGCGGTGGAGCTGTTTATCACGACATGGGCAACCTCAACTTTTCATTTACCCATACAGGGGTTGACGCCACAAAAATGGTGGACTTCCGAAAATACACCACCCCCATTTTAGAGGTATTACAATCACTTGGCGTAAAAGCATCGTTTGAAGGGCGCAACGATTTGATGATTGAAGGCAAAAAGTTCTCTGGAAATGCCGAACATGTCATCGGCAACAAAGTATTACACCACGGCACCTTGTTATTCAGCTCTAAAATGCCAGATATCAGCGGTGCTTTAAAGATTAATCCATTAAAATACAAAGACAAAGCAGTAAAAAGTATCCCCAAACGGGTCACCAACATTTCTGAGCATTTACCTACTCCTTTGTCCATAGATGCCTTTCGAGATCGCATCCTCGAACACGTCCTCCAACAGTTCCCAGGAGCATACCACTACGAATTTTCAGAAACAGACCTTGCAGCCATTCAAAAAATTCGCGATGAGAAGTATGCTACTTGGGAATGGAATTACGGTAATTCTCCAAAATATGATTACCAACAAGGTATTCGCACAACTGGCGGCACCCTTGAAGTGCACATGAATGTAGTGGCAGGAGTAATCAAAGAAATAAAAATATTAGGCGATTTTTTCAACCTGCGACCTGTTGAAGACCTTGAAGCGGTTTTGGTAAACCAACCCCATAATTATCAGCAGCTGCAACAAACACTATCTGAGCACCCTGTTGACCATTATCTAAAAGATATCTCGAGCAAGGACTTCTTGGAAGCGTTGTTTTAAGTTTTTATTGCTGACTTCTATCTTTCCACAACTCCAAAAAACGCTGGTGCGTTTGCGGTGTGTACACGCTATCAGGTTGGTGAATGAGAAGATAGACTTCTTTCAATCCCTTTGCTTTCCATTGCTCAAATCGCGCTATCCAACTCATTAGTCGGGTTTCATCAGAGGGGTGCCCTTCATTACCACCAAAACGCAACAACAAAAAGGGAGCAGTCAACGCCATATGTAACACATCGCGACGGCCTGCGGTATCTGTTATCACAAACCCAACGCCGAGCTCTTGCAGTAATTGGATGGTTTTCTCTAGTGTTTCTTTTTCGGAAAACCACCTTTCGTGCCGCAATTCTAACGCCAACGGCACGTCCACCGGCCAATCCCTCAAAAAGGCTGCTAATGTATCGAAATGATTGGGGGTGAAATTGGGTGGCATTTGAAGAAAACAGGGGCCTAATGTTTCATCAAAGGCTTGTATCCCCACTAAAAAGTCATTGAGAGGCCCCTCATAGTTTTTCAATCGGCGGTAGTGGCTGATTATCTGTGGCACCTTTGGGCAAAATCGGAAAGTACTAGGGACTTGATCACGCCACTTTTGCAAGTGCTCAGGCCCGTAAATTTTATAATGCGTAGCGTTGAGCTCAATGGTATTAAAGTGCTTGGCGTATGCTCCCGGAGCGTCAGCGGCTTTAGTTCCTTTGGGATACAAACTGTTTTTCCAACTTTTGGGCATCCAAATTGTCCCTCCCGCGTATAGCTGATAGTCAGTCTGTTTACTACCCACCGACGGATTAGGGTAATCTTCTGGAAGCGTGAGGTCTAAACCATCAACCTGTGCTACTTTACCAAATTGCATGTGCTCGCATTTTATGAAAATAAAAAACGACACTCATGCGTGTCGTTTTGTGATAACTATAAATAGGCTTGACTTTACCTCATCAGTGTAATGTAGCCATAGCGCTCCTGTCGTTCTCCTTCTATGTCTCTAAATCTAATGACATATGTATAGACGCCTTCAATGATTCTACCATCAGGATTTTCACCGTTCCAACCGCGATCGACATTTTTACTCTCATACACCTTGTTGCCCAGTCGGTTGAAAATGATAATGTGATAATCAAAAATATTGGCCCCTAACACGCGAAACTCATCGTTTTTTGTATCGTCATTTGGTGTGAAGGCATTGGGAATCCAAATGGAAGTAATGGTAGACAAATCTCGGATACCGTCAGCGCAATCAATCATGTTTACTTGGATGGTATCAATGGAGAGGTACTTACAGTATCCAATGGTAGCAAAAAGCTCAAAAGTGTCTGTTGGATTTAATCTTTGTGTGGGGCCTGTGGACCCATTTGACCAAGTAATGGCAAAAGTCCAATTGAGGGGCGGAACATCATTTCCCCATGCCAAGCGTGTAGAAAGAACTCCGTTAAAACCACTTGCACAATCGATAATAACGTCACCTGTACCTTCATTAAAATCCCAATACCCTACGAGATTTGGGAAAAAACTAGGGTCGAAATGTGTGAAACGGCGGTTATTGATTTCCGCATTGGTGCGCACACTGCTCCATACACGAACCTCATCTATAGCGCCGTTGAAAAGGTTCAAGGCATTACCGCCCACAAAAACACCACTAAAGCTAAGTGGCTCTGACGGATTTACTGGCCCAATGGCACTCATGTCTTGTTGCCCGTCGAGATTGCCATCAACGTATAATTGTGCATTGGCGGGGCGGTTAAATGTAGCGGCAATATGATGCCATTGACCGTCATTGACATTCGTAAATCCTGTGATTTGAATCTCGTTGGTGCCATCGCCCACACGCAAGACGATATTATTTCCCTCATAACCCAATTGATATCCATTGAGTATATTAAAATTAACAACTTTTGAAACAATGGCTTGGAACGTGTTGGCTTCGTCAAAAACGCGAACCCACGCTTCAATCGAGAAGGGACCTGTCCCAAAACGCAATTCTGGCGCGTCTGGTACAACAGCAAACTCCGCGCGATTGGCTTGAAAACTCCAATTGTCTGGATTTTGAAAATCTAGAGTTAATGTTACCTCTTCTCCAAGACAAATGTCCTCTTCAGGCCCTATGATGTTAGCTGACAAAGGATTGCCTAAATTTATTTGAGCACTCACACCCAAAGCAAAGAGACAAATAATTAGAATAAAGCTGTTTTTCATTGCGTTTCAAGAATCAAAACCGTTACCGATTGCAAAAAGCAAATTTATATAAAAACTCATAGATTACAAGATGAAATTTTTTGCAGCATTTTTGCGGTAGCACACTGGCTTAAAAGTCATAAAGCACTTAAAAAAAGCTTTGGTTCGTTTTGCACTTTCAACTGCTTTATAAATTTAATTGTGTATTCAATTTGTAGATGCGGACGGTTACCGGTAAACAAACCTTTACCCCCCCTTTTCGTCAGCTGCTTAATTCAAAACGTAAAATCACGGCTTAGATTTAGTAATATTGCACCTTTGAAAACCGCTTTTATGATTCGCTTACTTGGTCAGATTTTGCTTAAGCTCAAAGCTTCCTTCATGGATTTATTACCCATATTGGTTGTTGTCGGTTTTTTCCAAATATTTGTATTAAAAGTGCCCTTCCCCAATTTAAGTGACATTTTGCTAGGTGTTGTTTTTGTGGTCGTTGGATTGATGTTATTTGTAGAAGGGTTAGAAATCGGCCTCTTTCCAATAGGGGAGAATCTCTCGTATGCCTTGGCGAAAAAGGGCAGTCTCTTTTGGTTGTTGACCTTCTCATTTCTTTTGGGATTCTCCACCACAGTAGCTGAGCCTGCGTTGATTGCCATAACCAAAGAGGCAGCCAAAATAGCAGTTGAGGAAGGTTTTTTGGGGGCGGCTGATTCTGGCGCGTATGCCAATGGACTGCGTCTAATCGTTGCGTTTGCCGTGGGATCGGCAATTTTGGTAGGTATCATTCGAATAATAAAGGGGTGGCCAATATATTATCTAGTTTTGCCGCTTTACGGAATGGTCATTTTATTGAGTTTTTTAGCTCCTCCACAAATTTTGGGTTTAGCCTTTGATTTAGGAGGAGTGACAACATCCACTGTAACAGTTCCTTTAGTAACCGCACTAGGGGTTGGCTTGGCAAGTGTTATAGACGGACGAAGCCCACTTGTTGATGGGTTTGGGTTAATCGCGTTTGCCTCACTTTTTCCAATGATATTTGTAATGATTTACGGCATGATGCTTTTTTAATATGTTAAAAGAACTTTTACAAACCTTACTAGACACCTTAATCGATGTTACTCCAATTGTACTGCTTATTGGCGGATTTCAGATTTTTGTAATCAAGAAGAGCGTCCCGAATCTAAAAAAAGTTCTTTTAGGTGTCGTTTTGGTAATCTTCGGGCTTACTTTTTTTCTAGTAGGGCTAGAGAAAGCACTATTCCCTGTAGGTGAATTAATGGCGAAACAATTGTCAGACCCGCAATTCATAGCTACCAACTTCTCTGGTTCACCATCCCAATGGCAAGCATATTATTGGGTATATCTCTTTGCTGGGCTCATCGGTTTTGCTACCACTGTTGCAGAACCATCACTTTTAGCGGTTGCCATTAAAGCGGAAGATGTATCAGGAGGTACCATTAGTAAAACAGGTTTGCGATTGGTTGTAGCTGTTGGGGTTGCCGTTTCTCTGGTTGTTGGCACCTACCGCATTGTTGTTGGTGATTCTTTAGCAATTTATATGGCGGTTTTGTACGGCACTGCTGCTGTGCAAACCATTTTCGCAGATAAAGACTTGGTGGCTCTTGCCTACGATTCTGGTGGTGTTACCACCTCTACTGTAACAGTCCCTATTGTCGCGGCTTTAGGGTTTGGATTAGCTTCAACTGTTGAAGGTCGGAATCCAGCTTTGGATGGCTTTGGATTAATCGCATTCGCAAATGTCTTCCCTATCATTTCCGTATTAGTCTACTCACAAATAAGTGCCTTGTTAAAACATCAAAAAAAATAGATTATGAGATTCAAACTCGTTGTGGCTTTTGTAGAGCCTGATTTAACAGATAAAGTGATTAAAACCGCTAAAAATGCGGGTGCTACCGGCAACGTTGTCCTTTCTGGAAAAGGTTCGGGGTTGGAGCCCGCGTCTTTTATGGGGCTGGCCATTTCTGAACGCACCGATGCCATTTTGATGGTTGTGGAAGAACACAGTGTCAACAGCATTATAAGTGCCTTAACCGAAGAAATCAACTTGGAAGAACCTGGAAATGGCGTGGTGGTAGTCTTAGACATCAACAAAGTTGCAGGATTATCTAAACAGATTAAAAAAATTAAAGAAAAACTCGGCAACGAGAACTTATAATACTTCATTTTTAAAACTATGGACACAACAAAAACAGCCAAAGACCTGGCTACCAACCAACTGTTTTACATTGATGGTTTAGCTAGCGTTCGTGAAGCCATTGAGCTCATGCGCGAAAAAAATGTACAAGCGCTCATTATTCGCAAACGCAATGAAGCTGATGCTAACGGAATTGTCACAGCCTCTGACATTATTAAAGGTGTAATCATTCCTGATAAAACTATTGATGAGGTGAGCATTTATGAAATCATGACCAAGCCCGTGCTTTCCATTCCTGCCTCTTTGAATGCCAAGTACGTACCCCGATTGATGTACAACGCAAAAATTCGCGTCGCCCCTGTTGAGGAAAATGGGGTGTATATCGGCATCATCAACTACTCTAGCTTTTTATACCAATCGTGCTAAGTGCACTAAAACTTGAATCACTACATTTGCCAAAACATTTTTTATAATGATTGCTGAAATCACTGTTGCTGAACAAAAGTATCGCGTTGATTTTTCTAAATTTCACGACCTATCGATTCCAATGGGGCACCCTGCAACGGGGGTTAGCGCTTGGTACGTAGACCCTGTAAGTATTAAACCGGTGCAAACCGAAAACTGGATTGGCAGCGTCAAAGCTGGTGGGGTAGTGAATTTTACGGATATCCGATTCAATCCGCACGGCAACGGCACCCACACCGAATGTGTTGGCCATATCAGCCGCGAATGGGAAAGCATTAACCAAGAGTTGAAAACCTTTCACGTAATGGCCGAAGTAATCACCGTTTACCCTGAAAAACTGGATGAAGGACAAGTGATCAGTCAACAGCAAATTGAACACAAACGCAAACACACTTCTGCCAATGCGTTGGTGATTCGCACGCTTCCCAATGGCCCCGAAAAAACACGTCAGGATTACAGCAATACCAACCCGCCCTACCTTTCAGAAGAGGCTGCGGCCTATTTATCCGCTTCTGGAATAGACCATTTGCTCATCGATTTGCCATCTGTTGACCCCGAAGTAGATGGCGGTGCATTAAAAGCCCATCGCGCGTTTTGGAACTATCCTGAAGCCACGCGGAAATACGCCACTATTACTGAACTTGTCTATGTAAATGACAAAGTAAAAGACGGCTTGTATTTACTAAATTTGCAAATAGCTCCTTTCGAAAACGACGCAACACCTAGCAAACCTATTCTTTTTAAACTAAAGCTTATTGAAAACTAAACTAACCCTTTTCTGCTTTTGGCTTTCGCTAATGGCCATGGGACAAACCACCTTTAAAGGTACCGTTTCTGATGCCATGGGCAACCGCTTGCCCTTTGCTGCCATTTACCTCCCCGATCATTCCGTGGGGGCTTCCGCCAATGTCGATGGGTATTTTGAATTCACAATACCCAGCCAACCCTCCGCCGTTGTTGTACAATATCTTGGGTATCGCACGGTGAAAAAAAACATTGCCCCATCGGGACCCTTTTTAGAACAAGACTTTGTATTAGAGCCTGTGGCCGAACTGCTTCAGGTGGCAGAGGTGCGCGCAGGCAAAGAAGATCCTGCTTATCGCATTATGCGGCAAGCCATTGCGAAAAGCAAATATCACACACTGATTTACGATGCCTACACCTGCCGCGTGTACACGAAAGGTACGGGCATGCTTACCCATGTGCCCCGACTCATGCGAAGCCGTTTGAAAAAAGAAGGGTTTGAAGTCGGAGAGGCTTATACCTCTGAGGCCATCAGTGAAATCACTTTTAAACAGCCCAACACTATTGAAGAGCGGGTCATTGCCATATTGCAACGCAAGGATGACCGAAGCCCCTCTCCATCGCCCTACATCAACCAAAGCTTTTACAAATCTGATGTTGCCGGAAATGTATCCCCCCTCGCCCCTACTGCATTTTTCTACTACAACTTCTACTACCAAGGCAGCTTTGAGGAAAATGGCAATTGGATCAACAAAATACGCGTACAACCCAAAACCAAGGGCGAAGGCGTTTTTGAAGGCATGCTGTTTATTATCGAAGACACTTGGGCCATTCACAGCTTAGACTTAAAAACCGTAATCTCAGGATTTGACCTGCAACTCAAGCAAATTTATAGCCCCGTAGTTGAGGATGTGTGGATGCCCGTCAATCACAGAATTCAATTCAAGGGCGGCCTTGCAGGCATTAAATTTGTTGCCGATTACACAGCTGTGGTGAGTAACTACGACGTTACCCTCAACCCGAAACTCAAAGCCATTGACATCAATCTGGTAGATCCAAAAACCGATGGCGATGTCGCAAAAGCCGTAAATGTAACCGTGCAAACCTTGCCTGACTCCATGAGTCAAAAGGACTTCAAGCGAATGATTCGCAAAATAGAGAAAGAAGAACGTGTGGATTTGGACTCCCGAATCATCAGCGAAAGAACGTATTCTCGCGATGAAAATGCGAAAAAACAAGACTCCCTTTTTTGGATCACGAATCGCCCCATTGCCCTCACCGATGCCGAATCCATAAGCTACGAAAAAGGCGATAGTATTGCCGCTGCAGAAATAGCTGACAGCAACGCCACGGGGAAGGGTAACCCTTTTCAATTTCAAGATATTATTTTTGGAAACCGCTACAAAACAGGACCCAACAGCCGAATAGACTGGCGGTCGATGCTGCGGTATTTGCAGTTTAATACTGTAGAAGGCTTGGTGTATCACAATAAGTTTCGCTACCGCCAAACTTTTGGCCCTGACGTACCGTGGGTACTAGACATCAACCCAGAAGTGCGGTATGGTTTTTCTAGCAATGTCTTGTTTAGTCATGCCGAAATAGTGTTACGGAAGCGAAAATACCTGAGAGACAGTCGCTTCACAATTAAAGGCGGGCGAGGCATTTCACAATTCAACCCAGACGAGCCCATCGAACATATTGTTAACTCGCTGTACACCCTTTTCAATGGTCAAAACTTTATGAAACTCTACGGTCAAGATTACCTAGAGGTTGGGGCATATCAAAACTTTGGAAAGGTTGTGGAAGTAACGGCAACTGTTGGGCATTACCAACGATTTGGATTGCAAAACAATACAGATTTTGCTTTTGCTAATTTTGGCGGTAACCGTTTCACCAGCAATATTCCAGAAAATGATATTTTAACGCCAGAAAACATTCGTTTGCGCCATCAACTCACCAAAGCAACGGCACAGGTGATATATCGTCCTTTTTTGAAATACCGCATTTACAACAGTAAAAAAATACCTGTAGAGCGCGGCAGGCCAACTTTTACACTGGATTACCAAAAAGGATGGTACGATAGAAGTCCTGCTGGCGACCAAGGATTTGACCACCTTGCATTGGCTGTAAATGGGTATTTTCGATTTAGTATTTCTGGAAATGTTTTTTACACTGTGAGGGCAGGTACGTTTTTCAACACCTCACCCCTATTCCATGATTGGCGACATTTTGATGGCAATCAAACCATTTTTGCACCACTAGGCAGAGATGGAACGTATCGTTTATTGCCGTATTACGATCTCAGCACCAATGGTGCGTACTTAGAGCAAAATTACAATTACGAATTTCGGAAATTTGTCTTGACGCAATTGCCAAAGTTGCGTTTTTGGGGCGTCAAAGAGCAAGTCTTTACGAATGTACTGCTCACTGGAAATACGGCGCAACCGGCTTATTGGGAAATTGGTTATTCCGCCGATCGCATCTTCCGATTGTTCCGATTTGAAGTGGCCTATGGCGCGCTATCCAATTTCCCAGGCTTTCGTATCGGTTTGTCGTCTATCATTCAATTCGAATAATGCGCGTGAAGGCTTTAAAACGATAAGTTGATCC
>JAIULY010000074.1 GCA_022565875.1 Schleiferiaceae bacterium
GTCGCAACGATTTTTGATGTGAGCGCCTCGTACCACCGCCATGTGTACGAATTCCAATGTCCTGCTGTACGACCAAGTTTTTGTCGCGTTCAAAGTACTGCAAATGGGCCACTCGCTCCCACTCTATGCCCGTGCCATTGAAATTTAAGAACCCCTCAGCGCCGGCTACCATTATACCTTTTTCATCATCAAAAAGGTTGTCTGGATGTGTTATGAGGCTTACTTGGGGCAGGTGCAGCGAGTCAGGCAAATTAGGACGTACCCAAAAAGTTTGAAATAGTTCGGGCCCAATAGCTTCACCGTTCTTAACTGGCACAGCTCGGATACTGTGTACTGTTGGGATGGAACTATTCGCGGTCCTGAAATTATTAATCACCGTTGAAATCAAATGAATCCCTGTATCTACACGAGCATTGAAATCCAAAAACAACCCCTTTTCATACTTTAATGAGGGTGTGCTGCCATCAAGACTGTAAAGAATAGTGGCCGTGCTATCAGTGGTTTGCAGGGTTAAATGGAAGGGTTCGTTGTAGAATCCACTGAGGTGCGAACTCAAAATAGCGTCGCGATAGTTTTGCGAGCCGGCAACGTTGTTCGACGTTCCCGGTGTAGGTTGTTGAAAGAGGATGAGTGAATCACTACCGTCTTGGTAGCGACCATAACTCCAATCACCAGGTATGGCCTTGGGTGGAATCGCATCAATCTGCACACCATTTGGCGCGGACAAAATAACCGGTTCACCGGCGGCACTCAAGCGGAAATTCGTATGGCGTCCATTTGAAGTAATCCGATTCTTTCCACTTGCCCAAAATAGCAAAAACGCTCCGCCTTCTATCGACACAGGGGCATTAATTTGCCATTTGAAGGGGTTGTTCGCATCATCAGACAAGTAAAATCCCTGAAGCGGGATAGTTACTGAAGAAGCGTTGTAAAGTTCAATCCAATCCTCAAAATCTCCATCCTCATCAGCGATTACAGTACCGTTGGTAGACATTACCTCATTGATATACAACAATTGTTGTCCGTGAAGAGGAATGCAAAAAACGATCGACGTCAACAGGATGAGTATACTATTTTTAAACCCGACCATCAGAAAAATAGCGCTAAACCCGTTTCTAAAAAAGCATAGTGCAACTGGGATTTAAACCCAGTGCCATCGCTACCCACAATATTCATGCGTGCCTGTTGGTGTGTTATCCCAATTTTTATCCCCATGCTTTTGGAGTCTGAAAGGTCAAAACGATATAGGTAGCCGGATGAAAAATACACGCCGCCAGAAAAACTCTTGGGAACGAAATTGCTACTCGATACTGCACTTCCATTTGAAAAACCCGTTCTCAAAAATAGTTTGTTGCCGTTTTTCTTTCCCGAAGGCGAAAGGATAATTTGTAGACTGATCGGTATAAAACGCTCGTCATCTAGGTATAGTAAAGAAGCAGACAAGCCAATCGCCACCTTTTTATGGAGGGACTTTTGCAAACCAAAAGAAGGAACTAGGCCGGAACGGTACACAAAATTATCTCTATTGATTTGTCCTCCTGCCACATAGCCCAATTCAGCAAAGCCTTCAATACTTCTGTTTTCACCTGAGCCGGCACTTTCTTGGGCCGTCACACTCCCTAATCCGCCGAAAGCGAAAACAAGTACAATCAAATGTTTGGATAACTTTTTCACGGCGGCAAAGATAAATTAAAAGTCAACTAATTATTAACCACATATTACCGCAAATCTTTAGCTACAGTCATGGCTTCTTGAATGTACAAATCCTTAGCAACAGATTTGTGCCATTGGGTCATTTCTTTGTGTTTTAATGAGTCGGCTTCCATCTTGACAAGCATATCCGGGAGAGCCGCTACAGGAACTTTTGCATCGGTTTCACCTAATTTTCTAAAAGCCTTAGACCGCGTCCGCAATTCATCTTGGTAGGCTCTGTAATCGTCAAAATTAAGGGGCACCAAAGATTCTTCTCTACTTTCGTGAAGCCATTTGGCATACTCATCAATCTGCGTGAAGCGGGGGTTGCTGCCCACGCGTTTTTGACTGGCACTAATTGCCTTCTTGAAACCATTGTTTCTCCCGGCTGTCCAAATGCTGTATTTAGCTGGTGCAATTTCGTTGTATGGCAAGGCGTGCTTTTGTTCGCGCTCGCCAAAGTCAATATAATTGTAGTTGTCTGGCAAAATAATATCTGGCGTTACCCCTTTCAACTGCGGCGTACCGCCATTGATCCGATAGTATTTTTGAATGGTCAACTTTATGGCGCCCAAAGGTTTCATGTCGTTATTGGTCCAACTAACCGCTCTATCCAAGTCAAAGATATTCTGGACGGTGCCTTTTCCAAAAGTTGATTTAGATCCGATGATAATACCGCGTTTGTAATCTTGAATGGCCGCAGCAAAAATCTCAGAGGCTGACGCGCTAAAATCGTTGACCATAACGACCAATGGCCCCGTCCAAACGGGCTGTGCATTTCTTGCCTGCAACACTTTTGTTGGGGAATCGCTGGTTTTTACCTGCACTACAGGGCCTTTCCCAACAAACAGCCCCACAATATCCACAACAGCTTGCAGCGAACCGCCACCGTTGCCACGCAGATCTAGGATCACGCTCTCCACTCCGGCAGCCTGTAGTTTTTCCAACTCACTTTTGATGTCCTCAGCACAGTTGTGATTGCTTTCGTTGTAGAAATCTACATAAAACTTGGGTAATTTAATGTAGCCTACTTTCTCTCTATCGCCCAATACAGAGGACCTTGCAAAGGTGGCTTCCAACTCTACGATGTCGCGGATAATGGGAATTTCCTTTTTCGTGTTGTCTTTTTTGCGAACCGTTAAACGCACTTCAGTACCTTTTTTGCCGCGAATCAGCTTTACCGCTTTGCGAATGCTCATGCCTACGACATCTACTGGCTCCTCATCACCTTGGGCAACGGCTAAAATTTTATCACCTACCTCCAATTCACCCTGTCGCCAAGAGGCCGAGCCGGAAACAACTTTTTCCACAGTAATGTAATCTCCCTTTTGAGAAAGTTGTGCGCCAATCCCTTCCAATTGTCCACTCATTTCAATTTCAAAATCCTCTTGCCTCCTTGGTGGAAAGTATTCTGTATGCGGGTCAAAAACACCAGTTATGGCGTTAATATACATCCCCAACCAATCGATATGCTCCAAATCATCCATGTTTTTGAACCAATCGCTATGGGTCTCCATTTCTTTTTCGCGTGCCTCGGCCTCCAATTCGGCAAAACTTTTGGAAGGGCTTTGGTCTTCGGTGGTCACCACGGTGGTATCATCGTCAGTGTCATCGCGGAGCTTGTCATAAATGCGGTTCATTACGCGATATTGTAACAAATCCTTCCAGCGCTCCTGCAAAGCGGACTCATTTGCTGCAAAAGCTAATTTTTCACTATCTGTTTCTATAAATTTTTTCTCGTCAAACGTAAATGGATTGGCCAACGCTGTCTGGTAGAACGTTTTGGAGTTCTCCATGCGAATTAAGGTGATGGCTAATGCTTCATTAAAAAATGCCAAACTACCGGCTTTTATTTGGTCATCAATTTGGTAGCGATGCTTTTCCAGTTTGTCGATATCCGTTTGCAACAAAAAGCGTTTGTTGTAATCCAGACTTTCCAAGAAGTTTGTAAAAACTTCGGCGGAAAAAGTATCGTCTATTGCCTTGGGACTAAAGTGGTGTTTGGTGAGCACACTTGTCACCAAATCCAAAATCATGCGGTCTTTCTTATCCGTTTCTGGATTACTTGCAGCAGGGTTGTATTTACTGAAACCAACGATAAGCACGGCAGCGAGAACAACTGCGACAAGGTATTTTAGATTTTTGGGTTGCATTAATTGCTTTATTAAGGAGGCCATTATTTTCAAATTACAATGATACGAAACTACACCTTTGCCACATCACAAATTCTTCACAGTTTCGTTTTCTTAGCAAAATTTAACAGTATTTGCCGGTGCTTTGTTGCCAATCGCAGCACATTTTACGACTTATGCGTTTCTGTTAATTGCTGTTGGTAATAAAAAGCGGGAATCAGGAGCAACATCAACAAGGGGTTGAGAACCAAGCGGTGCAAATGATTTAAAAAACTGTAGGTTGCTTCGGAGAAATAGATGGTGAGGACGAGATACAAGGGCAAAAGCACGACAAACCCAAAAAAGAAAACGCCAACAGCAAACTTCATATATTTCTTTTTCTCAAACAACCCAAAGATAATGAGGATGGAAAAGCCATCATTGAGTATGTAGCGCAGCACTTTAGACCCCGCAAACTTAAGCGCGTTGAAGTCTTCAGGGTGTTTGCCATAGGCCACAAGCGCTTCTTGGATTGGGTCATAAAACAGATGTCGTTGAAACACATACACCATCACCAAGCCTAAAAAACCAACTAGGATAGCGGCCCACCGTTTTAGCGTTATTTCCTTCCACATATCAATCTTGGTTTTGTTGCTTTTTTAATTTGTTCAACCGCACCACCCAAATCACCCACAGGAAAAACACTGCTCCATAAATTATCCCTGTGAAACCAAACTTGTGAAAGAAGTAAAAAGCTTGTTCGTTTTTCTGCATAGAAATTAGCGAAAGCAAACCTATTCGAAGTATGTTAGACAGGTGAATAAACAGGAGTCCTAAAGGAATGTACACCGCCATAGCCTTTGCCGAACCGCCGAAAGCGATGATAAAAGCCACGAACAAAATGGCTAAATTAACGCCATTACACCCTTCAAATACGCTTACCGCAGACTCATCGCCTTTATAAATCAACACAGATGCTTCGTCGGGATACTTGGCGTAAGCCCATTCAGTATCCAATAACTTGAGCACAGCAACGGTATGTTGTGAGGCCACAATACTGAAGTGATCGGGTTGGGGTGGCTCAGCGCGTTGGAAACTTTGGATGTACAACCCATAAATAAAACTCACTATGAAATAAAATCCGGCAAACTTCCCGAGGAAGAGCAAGGTGGGGCGAAATTCTTTTAGCATGCTTTTAAAAATCGTAATAATTGTTGAAAATGCCTGTCCGCAAACCGAAGTAGACAAAAACAGTGCGGCTATCTGGACGTGGACTATTGGCATTTGCGTTTTTCAACGTACGCAAGGTTGCACCTGTTTCGAGTCGCAAATTGGTTTTAGGATTGACAATGTAACCCACTCTAGCATCAACAAAAAGTTGATTCATCCGAACGCCTTGACCAATCCAATTGTTAAAGCCATTGTTTTCGGGGTCGTTGTTCGGTGCTCCATCGCCCTGATTGTAACTTAAGAACAAATTATTTCCCCAATTGCTACCGGTGGAATCCAAGCCCACAACACCCCCGCTCAGTTGTGCATCAAAAGTAAATCTATTGTAACCATAGCTAAACTGCCACACCATTTCGCGAAAGTTTGCGCCCCAAGGGTGTGCTAAGGCTTCGCTGTAATGTGCATAATTGCTTTCAATAAAATTGTGTTGATACGTGTAGGGGCGACTGCCGTTAAACTCCAACAAGGTAAATACGCGATGCTTGCCAAAGTGCTGCCCGTATTTAGCCCCCAATTGCCACGTATATTTGTTGCGCCATGAACCGGGTTCTCCTGTAAATTCTGAAAAAACGAATTCGTCTAATAAAAATTGGCTGTATGCCATTAGACCTTTGGTTAACTTGTAGGTCAAGCCCCCACCGAGCACTACTTTTTTACCTCGAGATCTGGAGGCAAACTCTATGGGTCTGTAAAAAACAATAGGGTTTAAAAAACTGACATCTAAGCCTTGGTTGTTTTCATCCGCTCCAATGATTACCGCCTCATACACTTGTAACCCCAACCGTTTGGTGATATTCCAACTCAAGTAATGAGCACTCATCCACTTTTTGCGATAGCTTTTATCCAATTGCACCTCTTGTCTGATATCGTACATCTGTGTCCATAAGTTCACATACTTGACATTCCAAAACGTCGATTCGATACGGAAGTACGGATAATTAAATGCATTGTCACTCAAAAAAGCCGAACGATGTCCTTCGCCAAAAAAATGTTTGCCTTGCCCCAGTGAAAAGTTGAAGTATTGGCTAGGTGTGTACGAAACTGCGCCATAGGCATTGGCGTAATCGTGATCGCCATCTTTGAAATTCCGACGAAATCCCTGTCCGGGAATGACACGAGAAGAATCAATCCAACTGTTGACGTACCCCGGAAACCGCGCTTGGTTTTCTGTGAAAAGTGTAAAAAAGGTAACTTGTTTGCCAATGGCTCCCTCTACCCAAGCTCCTCGTGTATTTTGGTACGTTCGCCTTTGTGTGCCATCTGTGCGATCTACTCCAAGTTGTCCATGCACTATAGGACTGACGATCAATTGAAAGTCATCTTTATTTACCTCAAAAAAATGTTCATTAAAGAGTTTGCGCATGACCCAATTGGAGCCTTCATAAAAGTTGAACTGCTGCTGCAAACTGTCCAAGTCAATAATTTTATTGACCTCACTTCTTCGAAAAGTGCGGACTGATGTGTGAATGTTTGCGCTATTGGTATCCAAAAGGAAAGCTTCAAAATAGCGTTGATAATCATTGCTCAGGGGGAGAAACTCATGTTGAGCGACCCCTTTAAACGACGCAATTAAAAGCAGGAGGAGTAAGATTTTATTTTTCACCGGGCAGAAATGTTAATACAACTAAAAAGGCGCTAAAGTAGCGCCTATTTTTTAGTTTTATCTAATGTTTCGTATATAGAATTGTTACTTCGGTATTCCGGTACAATATCCTTCAGTTTTCGAACTATACCAAAATCATCTGTATTGACGATTAATTCTGACAATTCGTCCAAATGGGAAGGCATCGTTTCAAAATTAAAACCAGCCACTTTAGAAATACTGATTTTCGGATGGTGTGTTTTAATGGTGTTTTCGTTATCAGAGAGCAACTCTTCATATAATTTCTCACCTGGCCGCAAACCACTGTAGGTGATTTCAATATCTTTACCCACCTCTAATCCGGAGAGTTTGATCATCTTTTCGGCTAAATCTTGAATGCGGACACTTTCGCCCATATCAAACACAAAGATTTCGCCTCCATTGCCCATCGCTCCCGCTTCTAGTACCAAATTACATGCTTCGGGTATGGTCATAAAATACCTGGTGATTTCTTTGTGGGTTATCGTTATCGGCCCCCCTTTTTCGATTTGTCTTCTGAATAATGGGATAACCGAACCATTGCTGCCCAACACATTGCCAAACCTTGTGGTAATGAAATGGGTGTAGTCTTGTTGCCCGTTTAAATATTGCATGTACATTTCTGCCGTTCGCTTGGTAGCCCCCATGACATTGGTTGGATTTACCGCCTTGTCGGTAGAAACCATAACGAACTTCTTTACCTTGTATTCAATGGCTAGGTCCGCCAATATTTTTGAACCAAAAATATTGATAAGTACGGCCTCATAGGGATTGTTTTCCATTAAGGGTACATGTTTGTAGGCCGCTGCATGGAAAACAATATCCGGTTTATACGTGTCAAAGACGCGTTCTACACGCAAGTAATCCTTGATGTTGCAGATGATAAAATGGGCTTTGTTAAAATAAGCCTTCAAGGGTCCGTTGAGCATTTCAGACTGCAAGTCATACAACGCCGATTCGGCTTGGTCTAATAAAATTACTTGCTTGGGGTTATAATGAAAAATTTGTCGTGCAATTTCACTTCCAATCGACCCCGCAGCACCCGTTACCAAAATCGTTTGGTTGCGGAGTTCTCTATTGATGTTCATACTGTCGAGGGTGATGGAATCGCGCTCCAACAACTCTTCGATTTTCACATTTCGAATCTGCCGGGTACTCAACTCTCCGTTGATCCACTTTTCTATAGGGGGAACCGTTTTTACTTTCAAATCCAACTCCAAAGCCCGCTCTATCAAAAACTTTCTTTTTGCGGTGCTAATGCGTTGCACGGAGATAATCAACTCATTGATTTTATACTTTTCAATATACTCCTTTGAAAGTGCTTTATCGATGCTGCAAACTAAGGTTCCTTCAAGCGATTTTCCGATTTTTGAAGGATTTTCATCGACAAAACAAATCACTTCGTAAAACCTGTTTTTCTCTTGAAGTAAGGTGTTTTTGGTTATCAATCCACTAGCGCCTGCTCCAAAAATAATAATGCGTTGCCGCCCTTTACTCTGATTTTTTACCGCTGTTTGGTACACTGTTTTCACGACAAACCGACTACCGACTAAGGCGAAAAGCGTAATCAAAAAATGGATAATGAGAATGGAGCGCGCTATGTTAAAAAAGCCATCAATACCCGCAACTACCTGAATGGTTGAGTTTAACAACAGAATAACTAAAGAAAGAAAACTAGCTTGGAGCAAGCGGTAGGCATCATTGATACTTGTATGTCTTACAATACCCGTGTACGAACGGGTGATGACAAACGAAGACAGATAAATAAATGCTACGATTAACGTTTGAAGCTGAAGCTCATAGGGATTGATTTGACTGTACTCAAAATTGTATCTCAGAATGTTTGCAATGATAAAAGCAAACATCACAACAATAATGTCGAATGTAAGCACAACCCAACGCGAAAGGAACCTATTGGAATATGTTGCGAGTAATTTTTTTATCATACTGGTGGTTTTGTTTCCCTCTATTTCTCAATCAACGATTTACAATAATTGCCGATTAAAAAACTATCTTCATTTCAACTCGTCAAAAGTATAATAAAAATTATCGTTATCAACTTTTTTCACAATCAAATTATACGTTTTCAAAAAGAATCATGAATTGTTCACAAGTAGCTCTCAACTTGTAAGTCCTACTTTTTCGGCTATCAGTCGCAAATGGTGCCAGTTCCCTACAGCTTAGATCGGTACAAACTCGTGTCAATAACCCGGTTTATTGTATTACCATCAAATTCAATACCCATGAAATCAGTGAGTTGTTTACAAACCTTTTCGGGTTGCGTCATCATATCGCGATAAGCAATCTGAATTACTTCCACGTGAGGGGCCTTTTCCAATTGCTGGAGTGAGGCTGCAGCTGTTTGTTCCAATTTCAATGCGCGTTCTAAAGGAAAAAACTGAAACAATTGCGCTTCGGATGCGCCCTTCATTTTTTCTTGCGATAAAATAACCTCTGTTGTAGGACGATGCATGAAAATCACTTTGTAGTGAAAGTGTGGCGGCAAACGTTGCACTAAAGGAGCAACAATTTTGATGGCTTTGCCTTTGGCGTCCATCAAAAAGTCTGGATTTACCGCAAGTTGCTTCACACTTTGGTGTTCAAAATAGCCCCTTGGATTGTGGGTGTCCGGTTGCCTGGTGGCATCGCGGAAAATGGGGAACCCTTGCGCTGCTAACACTTGCATCATCAAGCTAGTGCCACTGCGCGGAAGACCACTCACCACAACAATGTGCTCATTTTTTTCTCTTTCTTTGTCGATGAGATAGCGCTCAACTACATCACTTTTGATTTTGCCATTCCAACTTCTCAGCTGTTCAAGGTACTGTTGATTGGTGGGCGCCAACTTAGAGGCGACATGCAAAGCTTGCACTGCATCTTCCTGTTCCTTGAGTTCCCACAAAATTGCAGCTAATAAGGCGTGGCGCTCCGGAAAAGCAAACCGTTCGGCAATGGCCGAAAGCACATGATCCAATGCCTGTTCGGGTTCGCGCGATTCGAAAAGGCATTGTGCTTTTAAAAAATGCCAAACATCAGGTTGGGTTAATTTTGCGACAGGCACGCGATCTAAAACTGCTGTTGCCTCGGAGAAGGCGCCAGCTTGCACATAGGCGTGAGCAATTTGGAGAAGCAACCCGGGGCGAGATTTTGCATAATTTATCACCGCATCAAAACACGCCACTGCTAGCCGAGGTTGTTGTTGGTTGAGATACCAAAGCCCTTTGTAATAGAGCGTTCGAACATCATCACCGCGATGATTATCGGCTAATTGTTGGATTTGTGCAGCAATCGCTACAGTATCATTACATTGAAAAGCAGCGTGTAGCAGCAAAAATTGAAACCGCAAAGCATTCGGATCTTCTTGGATAAGCCCTTGCAAAACCACCACCGCTTGCTGATACTTGCCGCCATCTACTAAACTGCGCGCCAGGTAGTATTGATTCTCGCGAAGCACGGCTGCAATGTGCAAATCCGTTGGCGTATCCGATACGTATCCCAAGGCTTGTAATTGCAACAACAGTTCTTCGTCGAGAAGCTGATTTTCTTCTTCAAAAAAACTGTGGAAAGCAGGAATCCCAGAAAAGTCAGGTACGGTTTGCGTTGGTCCTTTTTGTTGTAACGCATCCCACAAAACCACACCGTCTAAAGCTCTTGACACCGGACAATAGAACAATTGCAATATTGTAGGACAAACATCGAGCAAAGAAGCCCCTTTTAGTTCAAAACCTACCTTAAAATCAGGACCGTACCCCAGAAAAACACCATATGGCTGATGCTCTAGGGAAGGCGCCCCCATTTGTTCTGGCAAAGCCACCTTTCGCTGTTCACCAACATCAAATCCGTGGTCGGAAACCAAAATAATATTGCAAGCTTCACCTGCAAGTTTTAGCAAACGCGCTAACATCATATCGTGAAAGCGCAATGCCGCTTCTACCACATAGTGATACTTTTCAAAATCTTCATCTGAAACATCGGGCATTTGAGGTGGAGCATAGCGATTAGCCACATGCAAAAAATGATCTAATCCGTTGTAATACACTGCCGAAAAATCCCAATCATCCGCTTCCATAGCTTGCGTAATGGCATTGTGTGTACTGCAGGTATGCGCTAAAATTTTAGCAACCGATTGAATGATAGGATCCTTGACATCAAGCTGGGGATAATTGGGGAAAAAAGGCCCTAGAATTTCAGCCGTCAGTTCGCTTGGATGCACTTGCAAGTCGGCATACTCGTCGCGTTTCTCAACCGGATGAACCGCTCCAGGCATAAGTGGCCAGTCTGAGTTGTTTTTTTGCTCGGGGATGCCGTAAAAATTGGAGACCATTATGCCATCCACACTTTCTGCCGGGTGGCTCGGCCACCAATTGATAACGTGTGTTTTAAAGCCAAAACGATTGAGCACATTCCACACGGCCGGTTCTTTCCGTTTCGATGCTCGAATGGGTCGAATACCATCACCATTTGGCTTTGCCTCAACAAACCCATGAATACCGTGATCATACGCCCTTCTACCCGTTGCCATCGACGTCCACAACACCGGAGAAATCATCGGTTCTAAACTCGACAACGGTCCATGCGTTCCGCAGTCTACCAAGTGTTTTAAGGTTGGCATCACTCCTTTTTCCATGAGGGGTTTTAGCTGACGCCAATCCGCTGCATCCCAACCAATCAACAGCGTTTTATTTTTGGTTTTCATGCGTGGTGTTTTGCAATTGAGTACGAGCTTCTCGCCACATCTTTACGCCTCGAGCACCCAAGGCCAAAAGGCCCAAACTGCCCTTTGCATCGGGTTGTACCCAAAACTCAGAAGGTATTTTTGTTTCGCTGTTTTTCAAATGATTTTGCTTGATTGTCATAAAATGAAGCGACAAAGGTAAGAGGTTAGCAAAAATAAAAACACATGAGAAAGCCTTGCGCAGCTAGGGGATTCAAAGTTTGTGAATTTACAGTCTATTTCTAGCATTCGTTTTTTTACTTTTGCTCCACGAGTAAAACATTTACAAAACTCCACACATGGGAAAAACAGCTATTACAAAGCCCCCTTTGTCCATCACCGCAATTTTAGCACAAGTTTTTTTAATGCTGTTTCCTGTCATTCAAGTAAGTGGCTTGTATGACGGCACCTTTCTCCCACGCTTTATTTACGTTCAAATTGGGGCACTTATTCTGTTAGTACTCCTTTCTTACCAACTTTTTAAAGCCAAGGGAAAGTGGGTGCTCACCTTACCGCTATTGGCCTACATAGGCTTTTACTTGGCTCATTGGCTCAGCGCAAGTAACGCGATTAACACCACGGAGGCTACATTTGGCATTATTAAAACAGGCGGCATACTCCTATGGACACTGACCCTAGCCCAAGGATTGGTTAGCGGATTCATCACCGTTAAACACCTTTTACGCGGGGTGACCACTTTTGCAGGCATCAGTGCGCTTTGGGCAGGCGGACAGCTACTGAGCACCCTTGCAGGCGGTAACTTTTGGGAAGCCATTTACGATGTTTATCAACCCTTTGGACACAAAAACTTACTGTCCTCCGCGCTAATGTTAACTCTACCTTTTTTGATGGGACATGCCGCCATTGCCGACAAGACATGGAGCACCGTAGCGCGAATCATCTTGGTATTGGTATTGGTTGAAATCTTTGTATTGCGCACCAGAGCAGCTTGGTTGGGCACGCTCGGAGGAGGCGCAACCCTTCTCCTCATTTTGATGTTACAGAAAAACAGTTCGAACCTTTTGTCCATCAAGCGAATCAGTATAGCATTGGGGGCTGGGGTGTTGTTGCTCGTTGGGGTAGTCAGTTTGTCAGGAGCACGCGAATCCATTACCAACCCGGGCAACTTAGAAAATCGCTTTTGGTTTTGGGAAAATAGTGTGGCGATGATTCAGGAGCACCCCATGGGCGTTGGCCCAGGAAATTGGCGCGCTTGGTTTCCAAAATACGGACTCGAAAAAGCCGACAACAACGTTCAAAACGGCATAACAACTATCAACCGGCCCCACAACGATTACCTTTGGGTGGCCTCAGAGCTGGGGATTTTTGGTGTCGCTTGCTTTTTCATCCTCTTTATCACTTTATTTATTGATTTTCATCGCATTCGAACCAAAGTAAGTGATGAAGATGCTAAAGTTGTGTTGCCTATTGCATTGGGACTTGTGGCCTATATGCTCTTCTCTATTACCGATTTCCCATTAGAACGCGCAGCCCATCAAGTATTGTTAGGTCTATTAATAGCCTTTATTGTCTTTTACAGTCATCAAACCAACCGCGCTTGGGTGACCGTGAAAGTCCCTGCACTAGTCGTAGGCATTCCGGGCGTAGCGCTACTGCTTTGGGGTCTTCCTTTTTCGCTAGAGCGATTATCGAGTAGCAAAGCCTATATGGACGTTTATCAAGCCAACGAACGCCGCGATCCGAATCGCATTGTACAGGCAGTACAGAGTGCCTTGAGTGATGCTTTTAATGTAGATTTTTATGGCAATCCCCTACCCTACTTTAGTGGACTGGGAAATAATGCATTACAAAAATACCCCGAAGCCGAACGCGATTTTTTAGCAGCGTTGGAATTACATCCCTACCATATTATTAGCTTAAATCAC
>JAIULY010000075.1 GCA_022565875.1 Schleiferiaceae bacterium
AAATGCAGCAGAAACACGCGCTCAAAACGCTGCCGAGTATGCGGCAGGCTTTCACGGAATAGAGGTGAGAAGTATGGATGGCGCAGATTTTATTGGGTGTTATGATACCTTAAATGAAGTGCTTCAGGTGATTCGGGAAGAGCGAAGGCCGTTTTTAGTGCATGCCACAGTGCCTCTTTTGGGCCATCATACTTCAGGTGTTCGCAAAGAGTGGTACCGAGATGATTTGGAAGAAGCCGCCACGAGAGATCCCTTTCCTAGATTGCGCGAGGAATTGCTAGAGTTAGGCTTTTCTGAAAATGATTTGCAGACCATAGAGAAAGAGGCAGGAGAAACTGTAGCCAATGATTACGTTGCGGCATTAGAAGCGCCAGATCCTAAACCAGAAGATTTATTTAACCACGTCTTTGCGCCAACTTCCATAACAGAGGAGCGGGGCGAGCGGAACCCCAAAGGGCGGGAAAAAACAGTAATGGTAGACGCCGCTCTTTTTGCCATCCAAGAGATTATGCAGCAGCACCCTGAAGCCCTGCTCTACGGTCAGGATGTGGGCGGCAGATTAGGCGGGGTGTTTCGCGAGGCAGCCACATTAGCCCAGAAATTTGGCGATGATCGTGTGTTTAATACCCCTATACAAGAGGCCTTTATCATTGGAAGTACCGTGGGAATGTCGGCAGTAGGTTTAAAGCCCTTTGTTGAGGTTCAGTTTGCTGATTACATTTGGCCGGGCTTGAATCAGTTGTTTACAGAAGTCAGTCGTTCTTACTACTTGTCCAACGGAAAATGGCCTGTAAGTGCAGTTATTCGTGTGCCAATTGGTGCTTATGGCAGTGGAGGGCCCTACCATTCGAGTTCGGTGGAGAGCGTATTGACAAACATCAGAGGTATCAAAATAGCCTATCCGAGTACTGGAGCTGATCTAAAAGGTTTGATGAAAGCTGCTTTTTACGATCCCAATCCGGTAGTGATGCTAGAGCACAAAGGCTTGTACTGGAGCAAAATAAAAGGAACCGAGGGAGCTAAAACAACTGAACCCGACGCTGATTATGTATTGCCATTTGGGAAAGGTAGAATTGTGTTAGCGGCTTCTGATTCTGCAAAGGAGTCAGGGAAATCTTTGGTGGTAGTTACCTACGGCATGGGAGTTTACTGGGCTCAGCAAGCGGCGAAGGCCTTTGATGGAGCTGTGGAGGTTGTGGATTTGCGCACATTGGTGCCTTTAGATGAGGCATTGGTTTTTGAGCGTGTGAAAATGCATGGCAAATGCCTTGTTCTAACAGAAGAGCCAGTGAACAACACCTTCGCTCAAGCATTGGCGGGAAAAATCAGTGCGACGTGTTTTGAAATGCTAGACGCTCCTGTTCGTGTTGTTGGTGCGGAAGATTTACCGGCGATTCCGTTGAATGCGATACTGGAAGCTACCATGATACCCAACGCCGATAAAGTTAAGGTTGCTATAGAAGCGCTGCTAAACTACTAATTTGCTATTTGGACTAGTTTGTTTTTGATACGGCGTAAACTGCCAGCGACTGTAGCGAATACCCCACAGCTACGGGGCCGACTGACGCACGGTGGGCGGAGGCGACCCTAGAAGCCCCCGTACCACCGATTGCGGAAGCGGTAACGGGGCGAGGAGTAGTAGCGAAAGGCGCGTCCGGAACGAGGCAGCCAAATGAATTGAGTTACGAAAACCCCTTTTGTAATTCCAAGAAGGTGTTTGGCACTTACTCAATGCGCATTTTTTTATGGTTTTACTTTTTTAATGCGCGATAAAGAATAGATAATGGATGTAAGGGTAAAGTTTTTTGGTGGGGCGCAGTCGGTTACAGGTTCGCGATTTTTATTGGAGATAGATCGTTTTCGGCTTTTGGTGGATTGTGGGCTTTTTCAGGGGTTGAAAACCTTAAGGCTTCGCAATTGGGAAGACCCGCCGTTTGATGTAGCTACGTTAGATGCTATTGTGCTTACGCACGCCCACATAGACCACTCAGGGTATCTTCCTCGGATGAAAAAGCTGGGGTATAATGGACCGGTTTACTGCACCTCGCCAACGGCTGATTTGCTTAAAGTGATGCTGCTAGATGCTGCAAAGCTTCAGGAAGAAGAAGCCAACTATGCCAAAAAAAAGGGGTACTCGAAGCATAACAATCCCCAACCTCTTTACGATCAAAATGATGTTGAGGCCTTGCTGCCGCAAATTCACCCTATTGATTTTCATGTGCCTTTTGCCATTACCCCAGAAATAGGAGTGTCTTTTTATTTGGCGGGTCATATTTTGGGAGCAGCAATAGTGGAATTAGAACTAAGAGGCAGTCACCAAGTAAAAAAACTGGTTTTTTCAGGAGATTTGGGGAGAAAAGAAGATCCCTTGATGTACGCCCCCGAGCCACGAACTCAAGCGGACGTGCTTTTTGTTGAAGGTACGTATGGCGGCAGAAGTGTGCCCGAGATGAATCCGGTGGCACGTATAGGGTCTATTATTAATGAGACCTTTGCCAAAGAAGGGGTTGTGCTGTTTCCTGCATTTTCTGTGGGCCGTACGCAAAACATCCTCTATTATTTGAAGATGCTTTTTGATTTAGGCGCCATACCCAGTGATGTGGAAGTTTTTGTGGATAGTCCCATGGCAATTGCCGCTACACAATTGTATGTCAAGCATCACCAAGCCCATAAGGTTTCCCAAGAACAACTCTCGAATGACAATTCTTTTATAAATCTGCGACAAAACCTCATTATGGTTCGCTCTCACGAGGCGTCTGTGTATTTGAATCAAAAGCGAAAGAACGCCATCATTATTTCGGCTAGCGGAATGATGACAGGGGGCAGGATATTGCATCATTTAACCAATCGCTTGCCAAATCCGAATGACACGTTGTTGATTGTTGGCTTTCAGGCCAAAGGCACTAGAGGACGACGAATTGTAGACGGAGAGTCGCCTGTGCGTATGCTGGGGCACGGCATTCATGTAAAGTGTCGCGTAGAGCAGATAGACGGTTTATCAGCGCATGCAGATCAAACGGAGTTGTTGCATTGGTTGCGACACTTTGAGTCGAGTCCAAAGTTTACTTTTTTGGTGCACGGTGAAATAGAGGGTTTGCGAGATTTTCAACAGAAGATTACGGATGAATTAGGCTGGAGCGCCATTATACCTGACTACCTAGAGAGCTACCATTTGTTTAAGAACATATAAATCCTAAGAAATGCAACCATTAATTCAGCTTGTGAACATCGTGCGAAACTTTCCTTTGGGCGACCAAGTGGTCAAGGTTTTGAAAGGTATAGACTTAGAAATCAAACAAAACGAATACGTTGCGTTGATGGGGCCGTCGGGAAGTGGCAAGTCGACGTTGATGAATCTATTGGGTTGTTTGGATTCGCCAACAGGCGGGCAGTATCTTCTCAAGGGATTAGACGTGAGTAAAATGACAGACAACGAGTTAGCCGACGTTCGGAATCGAGAGATAGGTTTTGTTTTTCAAACGTTTAATTTGTTGCCGCGAAGCACAGCGTTGGACAATGTTGCTTTGCCGTTGGTGTATGCGGGCATGAATGCCGCCGACCGCAAGAAACGCGCAGAAGAGGTGCTGGAGCAGGTAAATTTGGCAGATCGAATGGATCACAAGCCCAATCAGCTTTCAGGGGGGCAACGGCAGCGCGTGGCAGTAGCGCGCGCTTTGGTTAATCGTCCTTCTATAATTTTGGCGGATGAACCAACGGGAAACTTAGACTCTAAAACCTCTTACGAAATCATGAAGTTGTTTGATGACATTCACAAAGCTGGCAACACTATTATTTTGGTAACACACGAAGAGGATATTGCACAGCACGCCCATCGGATTATTCGATTGAGAGACGGTGTGGTGGAAACAGATGAGGTAAATGCAACCCCAATAGTGTACACTTAATTGGGGGAGGTTGCTGGTTTTTTCGGGGTTTCAATAGCCATAGTTACAGCCATAGGGGCGTTGGCTTTGCTTGTGATTTATCAACTAAACAATGCTTTTGGTTTAATCGAGGCGGTCTACGTGTTTTTGATGGGTAAGCCACTGATGCATCATGTAGTGTTTCGTCCAAAGCGCTTGCCCCATCACGAGCAGCAAGTGTTAGAAAAGTATAATTGGGTGTACGAGAGGTTGAGCGATAGAGAAAGGGCTGTTTTCGAACATCGCGTGGGACGATTTATTCAAATCAAGCGGTGGAGTGGGAGAGATGGGCATGAACTCAATCGGTACCAACAACTGATTATTGCTGGGATAGCAGTAAAGTTGACCTTTGGCTTGCGGCGTTATTCGATGCCTGTACTGAAAGAGATAGGCGTGTTTCCAGATGTTTTTCCTTTTGGTAAAGACCGCCGATTGGCAAAAGGGCTGTTTTTTCCGAATACAGGTCAAATAGCATTGTCTTGGAAGCATTTAATGGAAGGTGTCGAAGACCCAAATGATAATTTACACCTTGGTTTGCATGAGTTTACGCATGCCTTGTTGTTTGAACTGCACAAAGGAGAATGGGCAGACACTCATTTTCAGTGGCAATTTGGAAAGGTCAACAAGTTTATCAATAAGCCAGAGAAGTTTCAGCGCGTAGCAGGTCACCCTTATTTTAGAGCGTACGCTCAGACCAACGCCATGGAGTTTTTTGCTGTTGCCGTTGAACACTTTTTTGAAACGCCAGAGGATTTTAAGCACAACTTACCAGAGTTGTATATGGCATTTGCCAAAATGCTGAATATTGACCCGTTGGCGATTAAACGGGGGGCTTTGTGAAAACAGGGGTGTGTTTTGTAGCCGTGTTAACCAAACGCCGTCGCCGGGACAAACCACGCCAAACTGAAAGGAAATAATCGCGGAATGAATAACAATCCGTTTCCCGAAACCGGATGGACAAGATACACCGAACCGGCGGGACAAGCCACACCGGCAAAACAAAGCTTTTTTTTGACACAACGTTTGCAATACAAACAATTCGCTATTTTTGCCACATGCAATTAAAGAGGCGACACAAATGGTGGTTGATGTTGGCGGTGGTGATTATTCAACTACACGCCATTCTGCCGCATTGCCATTTTGAAAGCGAAGGCACTTCTCTGGCTTGTGTGTCCCAAACCACAGATCTTTCCAAAGACACACATTCGCACTTTCCCTGCCATCCTGATTTAGGGGAGCATCATCTAGAGGATCTTACCGCGCAAAAGCAACTTTTTGTTTTTGTAAAGCCACTTTTCGAAGCAGTTTTGTTGCCTCCGGTTACGCAAAAGGCCAAGCGTTATTGGGTGCCGCTAGAAGTTACTTTTCAACACCATTTTTACCACAAACAACACGCCCGACGTGGTCCTCCTGTATTCGCGTAATTGCTGCTGCCCTGTGGCGTAGCGACCTCTTTTGATTTGATATTTCTTTTCACGCGAATGCATTATCTCCATGTTTACAAAGATTATTGAGACCTCTCTCAACAACAAATTCGTTACGCTACTTCTTGTTTTTGCCTTGGTTTTGGGCGGTTTGTACGCGCTGCAAAACATTGCTATAGACGCTGTTCCAGACATTACAAACAACCAAGTACAAGTGGTAACCACCAGTCCGTCGTTGGCGCCACAAGAAGTAGAACAATTTATTACTTACCCACTTGAAATAGCGATGGCAAACCTTCCTGATGTGGAGGAAATTCGTTCTATTTCGCGCTACGGCCTTTCTGTCGTCACTATTGTATTCCACGACCATGTTCCCACCTTGGACGCCCGCCAATACGTTAAAGAAAAAATCGATGAGGTACGTGATGACATTCCACAAGCTTTCGGTACTCCGGAGTTAATGCCCATTACAACAGGGCTGGGAGAAATTTATCAATATGTACTGAAAGTAGCTCCTGGATATGAAGAGCAATACGACGCCATGGAGTTGCGCACCATCCAAGACTGGATTGTGAAGCGTCAATTGGCGGGTGTGCCTGGCATTGTAGAGGTGAGTAGTTTTGGGGGTTACCTCAAACAGTATGAAGTGGCGATAAACCCTAGAGAGCTAGCTGCTAATAGTTTGAGCTTGACAGATGTGTTTAATGCATTGGAGGCCAATAATCAAAATACGGGGGGAAGTTACATTGAAAAAGGCCCAAACGCCTTGTACATTCGAGCAGAAGGCTTAGTCACGTCCTTAGAGGAGGTGGAGAAAATAGCCATTGTGACCAGAAACGGCATTCCTCTCACCATGAAAGATGTGGGAACTGTGCGTTTTGGTGCGCCGCCGCGTTTTGGCGCCATGACCATGGACGGCGAAGGTGAAACCGTGGGTGGAATCACACTCATGTTAAAGGGCGAAAATGCCTATGAAACCAACAAGCGCGTGGCAGAACGCATTCGTGAAATTGAAAAGTCATTGCCTGAAGGCGTCAGTATTTATGCGTATTTGGAGCGTTCCTCCCTTATTCAGCGAGCCATTACAACGGTAAGAAACAACCTGCTTGAAGGGGGCGCTATTGTGATTATCGTGTTGATAGTGTTGTTGGGTAATTTTAGAGCCGGGCTCATTGTCGCTTCCATCATTCCGTTGTCGTTGCTCTTTGCCCTCATCATGATGTACATTTTTGATGTTTCCGCCAACTTGATGTCGCTGGGCGCTATTGATTTTGGAATTGTGGTGGACGGAGCGGTTATCATTGTTGAAAACCTGTTGCAAGTACTTACGGTAGGTTTTGTAGGGCAACGTCTTACTCAGGAACAAATGGATGCGCAGATTTTAAAATCCTCAGCAAACATTTACAAATCGGCGGCATTCGGCGTGCTCATAATTATTGTTGTGTTTTTGCCCGTTCTTTCCCTTTCGGGGATAGAGGGAAAAATGTTTAAGCCTATGGCGCAAACCGTTAGTTTTGCGTTGATTGGAGCCTTGCTGTTGTCCTTGACTTATGTGCCTGTAATTAGTTCGCTCGTTATGAAAAAAACGATTACCCCTGAAAAGGGCTTGCCGCATCGCATCATGAAAAAAGCAGAACAAGTGTATCAACCGATTCTCAAGTGGGCTTTGCGCCGCAGTGCTTGGGTTGTTGCGGGAGCTTTGGTTATTCTCAGTTTGGCTATTTTCACTTTTGTGAGAATGGGCTCTGAGTTTATTCCCGATTTGGAGGAAGGCGATCTTGCGGTACAAGTGGCCATACAGCCAGGCAGTTCTCTCAACGAAAGTATCGCCACAGCAACAAAAGTGGAGCGCATTTTAAAAGAAAAGTTTCCAGAAGTAAAACATGTCGTTTCAAAAATCGGTACCGCCGAAATACCAACAGACCCTATGGCCATGGAAGACATGGATATTATGGTGATATTAAAAGACAAATCGGAATGGACCTCCGCATCAAACCGCGAAGCATTGGTGGAGTTGATGAAAGAAGAGCTTGAAGTTGTTTTGGGAATTTTCAACGAGTTTTCACAGCCTATTCAGTTGCGATTTAATGAATTGATGACGGGGGCAAAAACAGACATTGCCGTGAAAATTTACGGAGAAGACCTCGATGTACTTTTCAAAAAAGCGAATGAAGCGGCAGAATGGATTGAGCGAATCCCAGGTGCCGGTGATGTTAAGGTGGAACAGACAGAGGGGTTGCCACAACTCATGATTCGCTACGATCGCGATCAACTGGCGCGTTACGGCGTTACCATTCAGCAGATAAACGACCTCATCCAAACGGCGTATGCAGGTCGGGTGTCTGGTACCATTTACGAAGGACAGCGCCGCTTCGATTTGGTCGTGCGCCTCAATGAAACAGATCGACGCGCTACCAATCTCAGTGAGCTTTTTGTCACCAACACCTCCGGACAGAATATTTTGGTGAGTGAGTTGGTCAACGTCACCTACGAAGACGGCCCGATGCAGATTAGTCGCGACAACACGCAGCGCCGCATAACCATTGGTGTAAATGTACGCAACCGCGATGTGGCCAGCTTGGTGGAAGAAATCAGTACTACACTCGACACGCGCCTGTCACTACCACCAGGCTACAGCATCCGCTACGGTGGGCAATTCGAAAACCTGGTAAAGGCCCGTGGGCGCTTAGCTGTTGCGGTGCCGATAGCCCTTGCAATGATATTTGTGTTGCTCTACTTTGCATTTGGCAAAGTCAAGTACACCCTGATGATTGGAGCCTCTGTGCCCTTTTCTGCTATTGGTGGCGTAGGTGCGCTGTACCTTCGTGATATGCCCTTTTCCATTTCTGCGGGTATCGGCTTTATAGCGCTGTTTGGTGTAGCGGTGCTCAATGGCATTGTGTTGATAGCAGCGATAAACCAGCTCCGCGACGAAGAGGGAATGGACGCCTATAGCGCTGTAATAGAAGGCACCCGGTCGCGCTTGCGCCCTGTTTTGATGACGGGTTTGGTTGCGGCGCTAGGCTTTTTGCCCATGGCGTTGAGCACAGGGGCAGGAGCGGAAGTGCAAAAGCCTTTGGCCACGGTAGTTATCGGCGGTATCTTTTCCGATACCATTCTCACACTGCTGTTGCTGCCTATTTTATACCTTAAGTTTCCCTCACGGATATCGCCCGCAAAGCTTTCGCTAATGGCGTTGCCGTTCTTATTGCTTGTTCCACAGATGACCTGGGCCCAACAGCAGCCATCAAACTACACATTAGAAGCTGCAATAGAAGCTGCAAAAACGGCGCATCCCTCGGTGCAAAATGCACGTTTGCGGGAGCTACAAGCCGCAGAGGAACGGAAAAAGGCCATACAGTTGGATCCGATAGATGCCAGTTACCAATATGGGCAATTCAACACACGTGTTTATGACTACTATGTAGAGGTCAATCAAAACTTTGGTAGTTTATTGCAGCACATCCAGCGGGGTGGATTAGCCCGCGAGCTCGTTTCGCTGCGGCAGTCCGAGCGTATTTTATCCGAGCGTGAGTTGGAGGTGTTGGTACGCAGCGCATGGTACGATTGGCTTACGCGAAAGCAGGCGTTTGCCTCGGTCAGTAGAGAAGTAGATCGCTTACAACAGTTTTTAGATCGCGTAGCGCTTCTTGCAGAATCGGGTGATATCAGCATACTAGAACAACGTGTTTTTCAGGCGCGCCTAGCACAATATCAAAACATTGCTTTACAGCAAGAAGCTGCTTTGGCGCAAACCGAAAATGCCGTGTTGATTTTGACGGGGTGGGAAGTCATAGACGAGCCGGAGGGCGCATTGTTGCCACTGCCTACACCGGCTTTGTCAGCGCCCCTTAATCCTGTTTTGTTATCGCCACAGCAGCAACAGATAGCTGTGTCTAAAAAACAATTGGCCGTGGAGCGTGCTGCTTTTTTTCCGGAATTAACAGCGGGTTATTTTAATCAAGAGATTGAACGGATTCCAAATTTTCAAGGAGTTATGGTCGGCTTGCAATTTCCACTTTGGTTCCGTCCACAACAAGCGCAAATTAAACAAGCGCGCTTGCAAGTTGCCATTGCGGAGAACGACTATCGCTTCACTCAAATTAGCAATGAACGCGAACGACAAACCGCTGCAGCTCAAGTTGCCGCCGCGAAAAAGCAATGGGAAAATTATGGTGCATTTGCCAAAGAACAAGCAGAAAGCATCGCGCAAACGGCATTGCTGAGTTACGAGGCTGGTGAAATTGATTTTTTTAGACTTGCAGAGAGCTTGCGAACAGTCATGGATTTGCAGTTAGAAACCATAGAAATACTAAACAACTACAACCAAGCCGTATTGCGGTTTGAGTTTTTCACAAAATAAACGATAAGAAATGATACCATTCAAAAACACAAAGGCATTGGCAAAGGGAACTGTTGCCGCATGGACATTACTGGCCTTACTTTTTGGCTGCCAACCACAGCACGACGATGATCACGACGATGACCACGACCACAATCACGACTTTGTACACGTAAATGAGGCACAACGCCAGCTTGCAGGTATACAAACGGGCCGGCCGGAAAGAATAGCCATGTATACCTACTTGGAGGTAACGGGTATGGCCGACGTGCCTCCAGAAAGTTTAGCAGATATCAGCGCCCCCCTTGGTGGATTTGTAAAGTCCGCTCCATTTTATGAAGGGGCTCAGGTGAAAAAGGGTCAAGTTTTGGTGACCTTGGAGCACCCAGATTACATACGCTTGCAGCAAGAGTTTTTGGAGGCAAACAGTCAACTTTCTTTTTTTGCAGCAGATATTGAACGACAAGAGACCCTGTTAAAGGGTGAGGCGGCGTCACAAAAGAGCTACCAGCAGCGCCTCTCAGAGTACCAAGTTGTGAAAGCGCGCCGAGATGGATTGGCCGCCAGTCTACGTGTGGCTGGCTTGAAGCCGGAGGTTATTTTGGAGAACGGGATTCAACAGCGTGTGGCACTCACCGCTCCTTTTGATGGCATTATTACCCAAGTGCAAGTGAATTTAGGGAAACAGGTGGGTCCCGAAGAGGTGCTATACCAACTGTACAACCCCAAACACATGCACGTTGAACTACAAGTGTACCCAAAAGATTTAGAAGCTATAGCTGTAGGGCAGGCCATTCAGTATAAAGTGCAAGGTACCCCCAACTGGAAACCCGGACATGTGGTGCTCGTGGGTGGTGCGGTGAACCCTGAAACACGCACCGTTCGTGTGCACGCCCATGCTGATGTGCACGACCCGAGTTTAAAGCCGGGCGCTTATATTCAGGCTAAAATAGCCGTGGCTGCTGATACTTTAGAAGCTATTCCCACAACTGCAATAGTTAAAGAAGATGGCAAGAGTTATGTTTTTGTTGCCCGAGAAGACGGATTTGAGCGCGTGGGGGTAAAAGAAGTACGACGGACAGAAACACACGTAGCTTTAGAAACCTATCCATCTGAAATGCTGGTTACGCACGGAGCGTATTATCTGGTTGAAGTAGAGGAGGATGATCACGATCATTAGCCAATAGCTGCTCGAGAATTTTTAGTTCGAGCTCACGCGTTGTGTGATTCTTTTTTGTCGTCGGAGCTGTTGGTTTCTCACCGTAAATGGAGTGCAAAAGAGCGCTAGAAAGGACTTTACGTATTGTGGATTAGTACTTCTCAACGGGTTCTTCTGTTATGGTAATGATTTGGTCCCCGTTCTCTTGGGTTTCCATGGCAACGTGATACAAAAAAGACCAAGACATTGGTTTGCTGGGGTCGGCAAAAAAGCGCAACCGAATCAAAAAGCCATAACGATCAGTATGGCGATATTCCATGTGGGCGTACACCAAAAGAGTATTCTTTTTTGGAGTGTGTTCTCGGTTGGTTGGGATAAAGCCGTCCCAATTTATTACTAGGGTATCGTTTTCGGATGGCAACGGAGCGGGGATGGTTGAAACCACATAAGCCTTCACGCCTTTGAATCGCGCTTTACAATCAGCAATCAGGTTGCTAATGGTTTGGTAAATGACAAGATTCGTGGAGTCGGCAGCTATAGCGGATTGATCTTGCCCCACGCCCTTAGCAATGGTGGTAAACCCCAAAAAAAGTAGGATCACAATAAGCTTCTCCATTTTTGCCATAAGTGCTTTTTAAGCGAGTCTATGTTTTCCAATTTGACCGCATTTGAAAGCGCTGCGGTGCAGGTTTTAGTTGTTGGTGTAAATATAAGAAAGAATTCGTTTTTAAAATGTGCAGCTCGGATTTTAGTAAAAACGAAAGGCGATTAGACAGCAACTCACATGAAAGGGGCAATGTATGCATTTACATTGTTTTGGCTGAGGTCTTCTAAAGAGAACGATAATGCATCAACGTTTATCGAAGGAGTAGGAAGTGAAGCGCTGTAAAGCAGGTTGTTTTTACATGGGTTTTGTACTTGCAAAGGGGATGTATAGCAATAAAAAAGGGCAGATTAGCTCTGGAACCAATCTGCCCTACCCGACTGAGAATTAAAAGAACATCCAGATTGTGTTTTCAATTATAGTTAGATAATTGGGTGTTGAAGTAAATTTTATTGAACAACAACACTGCAAATATATAAATAATTTAAACATTAGTCCGTTTACGTGAAAATAATTCAAAATAATTTTGATATTGATGAAATTTGTAATTTAGCAGCCTAATTTTTAATAATCACATAATGAATACCCCGGAATCTTTCGAACTTGATAATCTTGATAAAAAAATCTTGAGCTTTTTGAATAAGGATGCTCGAATGCCTTACACGGAAATCGCCAAAAAATTGGAGGTTTCACCGGGAACCATTCATGTGCGGATGAAAAAAATGGAAAGTGCGCAAGTGATTAAAGGGGCATCGCTCAACATTAATTATGAGATGTTGGGTTATAATTTCATTGCCTATATAGGTATTATGATGTCAAAAGCACAAGAGTCTTTTCACATTATTGAGCGGTTAAAAGAAATTCCAGAGGTAACAGTGGCGCATTTGGCTACAGGAAAATTTGGGGTGTTTTGCAAAATTCGCTGCAAGAGCACCGGTCACGCCAAGGAGGTTTTGTACAAAATCAATTCGATAGATGGCGTAGTGAATACCGAAACCATGATATCGCTGGAAGAGTGTATCAATTCAAATGTGAATTTGATTCAGAGTATTATTGATTAATGAGTAGGCTCTCGATTTTGATTGGGAAGATAATCAGGCTATGTTTTCCTAAAAACTAACGAAAGTCAGTTGTGGTCAATACGTCCTTGTCGAACTTTGCGGCCCATTAAAAACACAACATTACATGGTCTTCACGCCTTCCTTTACAACAGTAGAAAAAGCCCTTGCCCCAATACAATCAGGACACCGCATATTCCTTCAAGGCTCAGCGGCAACGCCAAAGTTTCTTTTAGACGCCCTTGTGCAACGTGCAGGAGTGTTGCGAAATGTAGAGTTGGTAAGCATCAGCACTTTTGGTGATTTAGAGATAACAAAACCCGAGTATCGCGAAAGTTTCTTTTTCAATGCGCTTTTTGTTTCTGCCAATTTGCGCCAAGCCGTAAAAGAAGGTCGAGGTGATTACATTCCCGTATTTCTCAGCGAAATTCATCACTTGTTTGAGTCAGGGATACT